>NZ_JBCNNS010000004.1:0-64544 GCF_039594335.1 Raoultella sp. | reverse complement strand
GACCACAGAGTAAATGCTTTACGCGTGGGAAAGCGGCCAGCGCACGATCCAGAGCCCCGGCATTACGCAGACTGTGTTGATCCAACCAGCTACATCCCGAAGGGAGCGGATGGTGATGCAACAGCAGAAGCGTATGGCGCTCTGGCTCTTCCGCCAGCTTATGCTCCAGCCACTCAAGCTGAAAGTCGCTCAGCTCGCCGTGGGGAACGCCAAACACCTGACTGTCGAGTAGCAAAATTTGCCAGTGCTCGCCTAACAAGACCCGTTTGGCCGGGGAAATACCCGATTCCAGCAACGTGCTGTACATCGCCGGCTGGAAGTCATGATTGCCCGGCAACCAGACACAAGGCGCAGCAAAACTCGCGATACCTTCAGCAAAGTGCTGGTAGGCCGCGGCTGAATGGTCCTGCGCCAGATCGCCTGTTGCTACTATAAGATCGCATGGACGCTGTGAGGCATGGATGGCATCCAGCACGGCCTGGTAGCTTTCCCAGGTATTGATACCTAACAGCGTTTCATGTTTTTCAGCAAACAGGTGAGTATCAGTAATTTGTAATATCCTGACTCTGGTCTCACCAGCCAGAGGCAGATTTAACAGGCTTTCCAAATGGTGTCCTTAGGTTTCACGACGCTAACAAACCGGAATCGCCATCGCTCCATGTGCTAAACAGTATCTCAGCCAGTCCGCCAGGAACTGATTAATTTGATGCTTTTCGTCGCGTTGATGCAACTTTTTATTAGGATAATCATACTTTGCCTTGAAGCGAAAGATCTGCTGAGTCGAACACACTTCAGCGACCATCGCATCATGATACAGACGTACCGTCATTGACGGTAAACTCCAGTAACTTACCGCCGGAACCGTCTGCTCAATTGACACTAATGTAGTGTAGCGGGTCGACTCGACGATAGTTAATCGATATTGCGCGTTGCCCACCTGATAGCCCGCGACATCGCCGGCTGCATCGGTTCGAGGCAACAAGCGGCGCAACTGAGCAAAATTGGTTTCACACAGGCGCATCATTTCCGGGAAGTCAGGTGTATAACGCTTCATTTTGTCCACTCATTACGTAAATTGTGATAATGCAATTGCAGCCATTGCAAGGCGATGACAGAGGCCGCGTTGTCGATTTTCCCCTCTTCAACCCACTGATAAGCCTGCTCCCGGCTTACCACATGCACCCGGATGTCTTCATTTTCATCCGCCAGACCGTGAATCCCTTTTGCTGTTGTGGCATCGACTTCACCAACCAGAATCGACAGCCTTTCGCTGGTGCCGCCAGGGCTTGCCAGGTAGCTCAGGACCGGTTTTGTCCGTCCGACGAGCAGCCCGGCTTCTTCTACCGCTTCGCGGCGGGCAACGTCCTCGGGGGTTTCACCGTCTTCAATCATACCGGCGACCATTTCAAGTAGCCACGGGCTCTCGCTAGTATCATACGCGGCGATACGGATTTGCTCGACCAGCACCACTTCATCACGTATCGGGTCAAAGGGTAGCAAGACTGCGGCATGCCCGCGCTCAAAAATTTCGCGCGTCACCTCGCCGCTCATCCCACCATTAAACAGGCGATGGCGAAAACGGTATAAATCCAGCGAAAAAAAACCACGATAAAGCGTTTCGCGTGCAATAATTTCTACATCATTTTTAGAGAAGGTGATCCCTTGCTGATTGGGCTTGCTCATTGTCTCTGTCCTGCGCATCCGAAAGTAAGGATTTATAAGCCGTTTGGCTATCGTTTTACAGTCTGTATGTTAGATTGATGCAAATTACCGCCGGATGGCACGTAACGCCAACTTTTTACTGCGGCAGAGTCGATACAATCAGCGAATATATTTAGAATTTGGGCAGCGCTTTATGCTTCACAACAAGGAATGCAAATGAAGAAACTTTTCCCCATCCTCATCGGTCTGGGCCTGACTGGCTTCAGCGCCATGAGCCAGGCAGAAAACCTGATGCAGGTTTATCAGCAGGCGCGCGTCAGCAACCCTGACCTGCGTAAATCAGCAGCCGATCGTGATGCTGCATTCGAGAAGATCAACGAAGCACGTAGCCCGTTACTGCCTCAGCTTGGCCTGGGCGCGGATTATACTTACACCAATGGTTATCGCGACAGCAACGGCGTGAACTCGAACGTCACCAGCGGCTCGCTGCAGTTAACGCAGGTTCTTTTCGATATGTCGAAATGGCGCTCGCTGACGCTACAGGAAAAACAGGCTGGCATTCAGGACGTCACCTATCAGACGGACCAGCAAACGCTGATTCTGAACACCGCGACGGCTTACTTTAACGTTCTGAGTGCGATTGATACGCTTTCCTACACCGAAGCACAGAAACAGGCTATCTACCGCCAGTTGGATCAGACCACCCAGCGCTTTAACGTTGGCCTTGTGGCGATCACCGACGTGCAGAACGCCCGTTCACAGTACGATTCCGTGCTGGCAAACGAAGTGACCGCACGCAATAACCTTGACAACGCGGTAGAAGCGCTACGCCAGGTAACCGGCAACTACTATCCGCAACTGGCATCGCTGAACGTTGGCGGTTTTAAAACCAACAAGCCGCAGACGGTAAATGCGCTGCTGAAGGAAGCAGAAAACCGCAACCTGTCGCTGCTGCAAGCCCGTCTGAGCCAGGACCTCGCCCGCGAGCAAATTCGTCAGGCGCAGGATGGTCATCTGCCGACCTTGAATTTAACCGCCTCAACCGGGATATCGAACACCTCCTACAACGGTTCAAAAACCAACGATCCAACGCGCTATGGCGACACTGATGCCGGGCAGAACAAAATCGGCCTGAATTTCTCGCTGCCGCTGTATCAGGGCGGGATGGTTAACTCGCAGGTGAAACAGGCGCAGTACAACTTCGTTGGCGCCAGCGAACAGCTGGAAAGCGCGCATCGTAGCGTGGTTCAGACCGTTCGTTCTTCCTTTAATAACATCAATGCCTCTATCAGCAGCATCAACGCCTACAAACAGGCAGTGGTCTCTGCACAGAGCTCCCTTGATGCCATGGAAGCAGGTTATTCCGTGGGGACGCGTACCATCGTCGACGTACTGGATGCTACAACGACCCTGTACAACGCCAAGCAGCAGCTCTCCAGCGCACGTTATAATTACCTGATTAACCAACTGAACATTAAATCTGCGCTCGGTACCCTGAACGAACAGGATCTGGTTGCGTTGAATAACACCCTGGGCAAAGCTGTGTCGACCTCGCCAGATAGCGTCGCGCCGGAAACCCCGCAGCAGGATGCTAACGCTGATGGCTACAGCAGTAATGCGGCCCCAGCGGCAACACCGGCTTCGACCCGCGCCACGAAAACCAGCGGCACAAATCCTTTCCGCCAGTAATCGTCATGGCGTCATGGCGCTTCGCTTAACGAATTCCGCTAAGCGAAGCGCTAAACGTAAGGCAACGTAAAGATCCCCTCCTTTCCGCCCCTCTTCGCTTCATTTTCCACCACTCATCCTCTATCCTGAGCGTTAACAAACCGTAATACCACTGGGTCCAGGAAGACAAATATGAAACGGACAAAAAATATTAATCATGCCTCGTTCCGTAAAAGCTGGAGCGCGCGCCATCTGACGCCGGTCGCCCTTGCCGTGACGGCCGTATTTATGCTTGCCGGTTGTGAAAAAACTGACGAGACGGTTTCTCTGTACCAAAACGCCGATGACTGCTCTGCAGCCAACCCGGGGAAAAGCGCAGAATGCACCACTGCTTTCAACAATGCCCAGAAAGAAGCGGTACGTACCGCACCGAAATACGCCACGCGTGAAGATTGCGTCGCTGAATTCGGCGAAGGCCAGTGCCAGCAAACGCCGGCTCAGGCGGGCGTAGCGCCGGAAAACCAGGCGCAGGCGCAAAGCAGCGGCAGCTTCTGGATGCCGCTGATGGCAGGCTACATGATGGGCCGTCTGATGGGTGGCGGCATGGGTGCGCAGCAGCCGCTGTTCAGCTCGAAAAACCCGGCCAGCCCAGCCTATGGTCAGTACACCGATGCCGGTGGTAAGAGCTACGGTGCCGCGCAGCCAGGCCGGACGATGAACGTACCGAAGACGGCGATGGCGCCCAAACCGGCCACCACCAGCACCGTCACTCGCGGTGGGTTTGGTGAATCGGTCGCGAAACAATCCACCATGCAACGCAGCGCGGCGGGCACCACCTCGACTAATCGCTCAATGGGCGGCTAAATCACATGGAAAGAATCAGCATCACGGAGCGCCCGGACTGGCGTGAAAAGGCGACCGAATACGGTTTCAACTTTCATACTATGTATGGCGAGCCGTACTGGAGCGAAGAGGCCTATTACAGACTGACGCTGGCGCAGGTTGAGAAGCTTGAAGAGGTCACCGCCGGGCTGCACCAAATGTGTCTGCAGGCAGTGGAAAAAGTCGTCGCCAGCGATGAGCTGATGGTGAAGTTCCGCATCCCGAAACATACCTGGGGCTTCGTTCGTCAGTCGTGGAAAACCAACCAACCGTCGCTCTACTCACGCCTCGATCTGGCGTGGGACGGCGTAGGCGAGCCGAAGCTGCTGGAGAACAACGCCGACACGCCGACCTCGTTGTATGAAGCCGCTTTCTTCCAGTGGATTTGGCTGGAAGATCAAATGAACGCCGGCCAGTTGCCAGCAGGCAGCGACCAGTTCAACAGTCTGCAGGAAAAGCTGATCGCGCGTTTTGCCGAGCTGCGCGAACAGTTTGGCTTCCAGCTGCTGCATATGGCCTGCTGTCGCGATACCGAAGAAGATCGCGGCACCGTTCAGTATCTGCAGGACTGTGCCGCAGAAGCAGGTGTAGCCACCGAGTTTCTGTATATCGAAGATATCGGCCTGGGTGAAAAAGGTCAGTTTACCGACCTGCAGGATCAGGTTATTGGCAACCTGTTCAAGCTCTACCCGTGGGAGTATATGCTGCGCGAGATGTTCTCCACTAAACTGGAAGACGCGGGCGTGCGCTGGCTGGAACCGGCGTGGAAGAGCATCATTTCGAACAAAGCTCTGCTTCCGCTGCTGTGGGAGATGTTCCCGAACCACCCTAACCTGCTGGCGTCTTACTTCAGCGAAGATGCGCATCCGGAGATGGAGAAGTACGTCATTAAGCCGATCTTCTCCCGTGAAGGAGCCAACGTGTCGATCGTGGAAAACGGCAAAGTGCTAGAGGCGGTAGAGGGTCCCTACGGAGAAGAAGGCACGATCGTGCAGGAGTTTTATCCGCTGCCGAAGTTTGGCGACAGCTACACGCTGATCGGCAGCTGGCTCATCAACGATCAGCCAGCCGGTATCGGCGTACGCGAGGATCGGGCATTAATCACCCAAGATCTGTCGCGTTTCTACCCGCACATTTTCGTCGAATAAGATATCCCCCGGCAGCGCTGACGCCTGCCGGGGTTATCACATTCTCTTCTACGCCCCAATCAGCACCGACAGCATGCTCAGCGATCCCATCTCCATCCCTTCCACCGGAATAGATATCGGCTCTTCGCCGTCCCAGGTGCCCAGAACGTAGAGCAGCGGCAAGAAGTGCTCCGCCGTCGGATTAGAAAGCGATCCGCCCTCATGCGCCAGATAGTTCACCAGCGGATGCTCTGCCACCGGTCCCTTCCAGCTCAGGTTGCTTTTCACGTAGTCATTAAATGATTCTGCCCACGGGTAAGGCGTGCTCTCGCCATGCCAGCGTGCCGTTCTCAGGTTATGCACCACGTTACCGCTCGCCACCAGCATGATACCTTCATCACGTAGTGCCGCCAGCTTACGTCCCATTTCCATATGCCAGGCTGCCGGTTTGGTGCTGTCGATGCTCAGTTGCACCATCGGGATATCCGCATCGGGGTACATTTTTATCAGCACGCCCCATGAGCCATGATCGAAGCCCCAGGCTTCTTTATCCAGGACCACGGGCACCGGCGCCAACAGCTCAACCAGATGCTGCGCCAGTTCAGGAGAACCGGGAGCCGGGTAATGCGTATCGTACAGCGCCTGCGGGAAGCCGCCAAAATCGTGGATCGTCTTCGGCGTTTCCATGGCTGTTACCCCGGTACCGCGAGTAAACCAGTGCGCAGAAACCACAACGATAGCTTTTGGTCGCGGCAATGTTTCGCCCAGCTGCCGCCAGGCGCGGGTATAGATGTTATCTTCCAGCACGTTCATCGGGCTGCCGTGGCCTAAAAACAACGCTGGCATTCGGGTACGGGACATGGTGATATCCTTAAACAGAGGAATTGTGATGCCTTTACATTACGCGTTTTTGCATCAGGATAAACTCAGATAAGCATGATGATGATCGTCAGAAAATTTGAATGTAATTCGCTGTAAAGGGCGACATCTCCCTCTCGCCGTTAGCAGATACTCTGGCTATCATTAATGATAACCATTATCAAAGGAAATGAATGATGTCGTCACCCTTAATATTGACGCTGCTGGCGGGTAGCGCCACATTTATCGGGGCTATTTTTGGCGTTCTGGGCCAGAAGCCGTCCAACCGGCTGCTGGGATTTTCCCTCGGCTTTGCCGCAGGCATCATGCTGCTTATCTCACTGATGGAGATGCTGCCTGCCGCGCTGAACGCGGAAGGGATGTCGCCGCTGCTCGGTTACGGCATGTTTGTCATCGGCCTGCTGGGCTACTTTGCGCTCGACCGTCTTCTGCCACACGCGCATCCGCAGGATCTGATGTCGCCGGGTATACCGCGCCCACGTAACCTTCGCCGAACTGCAATTTTATTGACTCTGGGCATCAGCCTGCACAACTTCCCGGAAGGGATCGCCACCTTTGTGACGGCCAGTAATAACCTCGAGCTGGGAATGGGCGTCGCGCTGGCGGTCGCTTTACACAATATTCCCGAGGGGCTGGCGGTTGCCGGCCCGGTTTATGCCGCCACCGGTTCGCGGCATAAGGCGGTACTCTGGGCGGGCCTTTCCGGGATGGCGGAAATTCTCGGCGGCCTGCTGGCCTGGCTGATCCTCGGTAGCCTGGTGTCACCCGTCGTGATGGGCGCCATTATGGCGGCCGTTGCCGGGATCATGGTGGCGCTGTCAGTTGATGAGCTGATGCCGCTGGCAAAAGAGATCGATCCGCAGAGCAACCCAAGTTATGGCGTGCTGTGCGGGATGTCGGTGATGGGGTTAAGTCTGGTTGCGCTGCAGGCAATGGGCATTGGCTGATGACAAAAACAACAAAGCCCACGCGGAGGTGGGCTTTGCCATGACGCGGGGCCACAATCAGCTGGCTTTACGCTCATGTTCGCGGCGATAGGCCACCAGATCTTCAATGGTGACTACGGCCATATTATGCTTCTGCGCGAACGCAATGCACTCCGGCGCGCGCGCCATCGAGCCATCGTCGTTCGTCAGTTCACACAGCACGCCAGCCGGCTTAAAGCCCGCCAGCGTCACCAGGTCGATGGTCGCTTCAGTGTGACCGCCACGGGTCAGCACGCCGCCAGGCTGTGCGCGCAGCGGGAAGACATGACCAGGACGGTTAAGGTCAGAAGGTTTAGCGCCATCTGCAATAGCCGCGCGCACGGTGGTCACACGGTCAGCAGCGGAAACGCCAGTGGTGACGCCTTCTGCAGCTTCGATGGTCACAGTAAAGCCGGTGCCGTATGCACTGGTGTTGTTTTCCACCATCATCGGCAGGTCAAGCTGCTTACGGCGTTCATCGGTCAGGCACAGACAGACAATGCCGCTGCCGTGGCGAATGGTCAGCGCCATCTGCTCGACGGTCATGGTTTCGGCGGCGAAAATCATGTCGCCTTCGTTTTCACGGTCTTCATCATCAAGCACCATCACACCGCGGCCTTCGCGCAGTGCATTTAAAGCGTGTTCCACACGTTCAAAAGCGGTACCAAAAGAAGAAAGGAGCGTCTGATTCATGGTAAATAAACCTCATTAAAATTATGGTTACCAGAATCAGGGCAGTCTTAGGAGCGCCGGTTTAGCGGCAAAAGTCAACGCAAGCGGATCGAGACCCGACTGAGCCGTTACTCTCTCCCATCCGGACTTTAACCGTCGGCCCCGGAATTACACCGGATCTGCTGACCTTTCTGCTATTGCAGAAAGCGCTCGCGGGCTTTCAACGCCATGGTTGATTTACCGCCGGTGGGGAATTTCGCCCCGCCCTGAGAATAAGCGGAATCACTATAACGCTATTGATTATCATCGGCAATGCATAAGCTTCAAACATTTCTGGTTTATAGGCAGCGTCAATCGCACTACAATGAACGACAAACCGACCAGAGCAGGAAACCACCATGATTGACCCGAAAAAAATTGAACAAATCGCCCGCCAGGTCCATGAATCGATGCCGAAAGGCCTTCGCGATCTTGGGGAAGACGTCGAGAAAAAGATCCGTCAGGTACTCCAGTCTCAACTGACTCGTCTGGATTTGGTCAGTCGCGAAGAGTTTGATGTGCAGACGCAGGTGCTGCTGCGTACCCGCGAAAAACTGGCGCTGCTGGAGCAGCGTATCAGCGATCTGGAAAGCCGCGCGACCACCCCGACCGTCGAAGAGAAGCCGTAAAAAAACAACGGGCCCTCAGGCCCGTTGTGGTTTCAGTGTTCTCGCTCTGATTTCGACGCAACCTCTTCACTTACCTGACGACAGTAGAGTTCATAACGTTGGCAAAACCATTCACGATGATCTTCATCCATGTTGCCGACAATAGCCTGGAGATCAACGGTGTGTCCTTGCGCATGCATTCTGGCGAAACTCAGGGCCAGAAAATCAAAGTTCTTCATTGAATACAGTTCGTGATGATTCATCCGCATACTCCTTCAGCCATGTGTGTTCTGATTGGTCATATGCTTTCTACTGACTCCAGTATTTACACTTACGCTAACGCTTTTTGTACGAAAAATGCGCTCAAATAACCTGTTTATTGCGCTGAATCATTTCTGTCATCATTAAATAAAAAAAGCCGGCGATCTCACGATCGTCGGCATTTTAAGTCGGGCATTATCCGGGGTTCTTCGGCCTCGCGATGCGCAACCTCACTCTCCCTGGACATCCGCCCGGCATCACAAATTACTTCCCGCTGTTTTTCTGGATCTTCTTAATGATGTTGGTCGTAGAACAACCATCTTCAAAGTTAAGCACCAGAACATCGCCGCCGTTCGCCCAGACCTCCTCGCTACCCGCGATATCTTCCGGCTTATAGTCGCCGCCTTTGACCAGCAGGTCCGGCAGAATCCCGGCGATCAGGCGCTGCGGCGTATCCTCTTCAAATGAGACCACCCAGTCGACGGCTTCCAGCGCGCCGAGCACGATCATGCGTTGATCCAGCGGATTAACCGGACGAGACTCACCTTTCAGACGTTTGGTCGAGGCATCGCTGTTGACCGCAACGATCAGGCGATCGCCCAGCTTGCGCGCATTGGCCAGATAAGAAACGTGGCCCGCATGCAGAATGTCAAACACACCGTTGGTCATCACCACTTTCTCGCCACGCTTACGCGCCGCCGCAACGGCCTGTTTCAGCTCATCTTCGGTCATCACGCCAAACCCGGTCTCCGCACGCCCGCGCACGGCGTTTTCCAGCTCGATAGGTGAAACGGTAGATGTACCCAGCTTGCCGACCACAACGCCGGCCGCCGCGTTGGCAAAGTAACACGCCTCTTCCAGAGTATTGCCGGAGGCGAGCGTTGCCGCCAGCACACCAATTACCGTATCGCCAGCGCCGGTGACGTCATACACTTCTTGCGCCTGAGTCGGCATATGCAGCGGCGGACGGCCCGGCTGCAACAGCGTCATCCCTTGCTCGGAACGGGTTACCAGCAGTGCGGAGAGTTCGAAATCAGCAATAATCTTCAGGCCGCGTTCGACAATGTCCGCTTCGTCTTTACACTTGCCCGCGACGGCTTCGAATTCGGAGAGGTTCGGCGTCAGCAGCGTGGCACCGCGATAGCGTTCAAAATCGGTGCCTTTCGGATCGATCAGCACCGGTACGTCGGCATCGCGCGCCAGCTTAATCATGGTCTGAACGCTGGCCAGCGCGCCTTTTGCGTAATCGGACAACACCAGCGCCCCGATGGTACCCAGCGCCTGCTGAATACGGTCGTGCATGGGCTGCGGATCGACGCCGGAGAATCCCTCTTCGAAATCCAGGCGGATCAACTGCTGGTTGCGCGACAGCACGCGCAACTTGGTGATAGTCGGGTGGGTCGGCACAGAGACGAAATCGCACTTCACGTTGACATCCGCCAGCGCCTTACTGAGCGCACGCGCTGCGTCATCAATCCCGGTCAGGCCAACCAGGCGTGAAGTCGCGCCGAGAGAGGCGATGTTCATCGCCACGTTTGCCGCACCGCCGGGACGCTCTTCGATATTTTCCACCTTGACCACCGGCACTGGGGCTTCGGGGGAAATACGGCTGGTGGGTCCATACCAGTAGCGGTCCAGCATGACATCGCCAACCACCAACACTCCTGCACGTTCAAACTCCGGCAGCGTTACTTTCATGACTCTCTCCTGCGAGATACAAACTTTGCGCGCGATAATAGCACACCCGGTTTTTTAGTTAAGCCATCAACCACTTCTGCCAGCTGGCGCTCACCTGCTGACGTTCATGGATAAAGGCGTCTGGGTCGACGTTCCCCGGCTGTTCCTGCAAGGCCAGATGATGCAGCGCATCGCGCAGCGTGGTGTACGCATGGGTCAACGCCCGCGCTTCTTCATCATCCATAATGTCGTTTTGCGCCAACAGCGCCAGAATGCGCACGTTATCAGACCAGCGCGTCAGCTTCGGCTTATCGTGCGCATAGCGTAGGACCAGATACTGGGTAATAAATTCAATGTCGGTAATGCCTCCGGCATCGGCTTTAATATCAAAGCGATCCCGGTGCTTATTGCCGAGATGCGCGCGCATTTTCTCCCGCATTTCCCGCACTTCGGTCTGCAGCGTCGCCCCTTCACGCGGCGCGCAGAGAATATCGCGACGGATGGTATTAAAACGCACCTGCAGTTCCGGATCGCCATAAACCACGCGGGCACGTACCAGGGCCTGATGTTCCCAGGTCCAGGCTTCATTCTTCTGGTAATCGGCAAACGAATCGGCAGTGGTGACCAGCATCCCCGCCGCACCAGACGGACGTAAGCGCGCATCCACTTCGTAGAGAATCCCTGAAGAGGTGCGGGTGCTGAAGAGATGCATAATGCGTTGGGCCAGACGCAAATAGAACTGGCGACCGTCGATTTCGCGCTCCCCGTCGGTCATCACCTCCATCGGGCAGTCATGCAGGAACACCAGGTCAAGGTCCGAACTGTAGCCCAGTTCCCAGCCCCCCAGTTTTCCGTAGCCGACGACCGCAAAACCACGCCCCTGGCGCTCATGCAGATGCGTCGGCTGACCATAACGCGCCACCATCTGCATCCACGCCTGCTGCACCACTGCATCAATCATCGCTTCGGCCAGCCAGGTTAAGTGATCGCTCACCTTCATCACCGGCAGCGTACCGGCAATATCGGCGGCGGCAATATGCAGCAGTTGCGCCTGCTTAAACTGGCGTAACGCCTCCAACTGCTGCTCTTCATCCTCTTCCGGCACGCGCAGCAGATACTGCCGTAGCTCATCGCGATAGGCATCGGTCGCTGTCGGTTGATAGAGCGTATTGGGATCCAGCAGTTCATCCAGCAGCAGCGGATGGCGCGCCAGTTGGCTGGCAACCATCGGCGAGGCGGCGCAAAGGCTAATCAGATGTTTCAACGCGCCGGGATATTCGCTAAGCAATTCGAGGTAGGTGGTTCGGGTAACGATGCCGGTTAAAAGCGGCGTAATACGCGCCAGCGGCACCGGCGCATCGGCCCGCGAACACACCTCGCTGAGCAGATGCGGCATTAATTGATCCAGCACCTGGCGCCCGCGCGGGCCGATGGTGCGTTTATCGAGATCTTTACGGAAATCGGCAATCAGCGCCAGCACGCTGCGACGGTCGTCATCCTCAAGGTGGACCAGCGCCGGACTGGTGTCATCCTCTTCCAGCGCATCCTGCCACAGCTCGCGCCAGTACTCCTCCAACAGCTCATCCGGTGATTGCGCTTCATCATCGCCAATCAGCTCGTTGAACACCTGCCGTACGCTGGCCATTTTCTCTTCCAGCTGTGCGCTCAGCGCTTCCCAGTCATCAACATTCATGCCCCACGCCAGGCGAGCGCGGTTAAGCGCATCCTGCGGCAGAGTTTGAGTCTGCTCGTCATTGATACTTTGCAGCAGGTTTTCCAGGCGGCGTAAGAACAGGTAGGCATCACGCAACCGTGCGGCATCGCCTTCCGGTAGCAGGTGCAGCTCATCGATCGCCGCCAGCGTCGGAAGCAGCGCCCGCTGCTGGAGCGCCGGTTCGCGTCCGCCGCGAATCAGTTGGAAGACCTGCACGATAAATTCGATTTCGCGGATACCGCCCGCACCGAGCTTGATATTGTCCTTTAGCCCGCGACGGCGAACTTCACGGGCAATCATCCCCTTCATGTTACGCAGCGACTGGATCACGCTGAAGTCGATGTAACGACGGAAGACAAACGGCCGCAGCATAGCGCGCAGTTCGTTGGCGTAGGTACCTTCGTTATCCCCCATGATGCGCGCTTTGACCATCGCGTAGCGCTCCCAGTCGCGCCCTTGTTCCTGATAGTAATCTTCCAGTGCGGCAAAGCTCAGCACCAGCGGTCCGCTGTCGCCGAAGGGGCGCAGGCGCATGTCAACGCGATAAACAAAGCCATCCTGGGTCGGCTGATCGAGGACTTTAATCAGCCGCTGGCCGAGGCGGGTAAAGAACTGCCCGTTATCCAGCTCGCGGCGCCCGCCGCGGGTTGTGCCATGTTCAGGCCAGGCAAAAATCAGATCGATATCCGACGAGAAATTGAGTTCGCCTCCGCCCAGTTTCCCCATCCCGAGGATCAGCAGCGGCTGTGCTTTTCCTTCGGCACTGGAAGGGGTTCCCCATTCGCGACAGCAGACGGTGTAAAGCCAGTCGCGAGCGGCGACAATCAGCGTCTCCGCCAGCGCGCTTAACTGTTGCAAACTGCTCTCTTCACTGACCAGCGACAGCGCCTGTGCCCAGGCGATACGCACCATGATCCGGCGGCGAAACAGGCGTAGCTCACGCATCAACCCCGCTTCGTCGTTGACCTCGTCCAGGGCTGCCTGTAGCCAGTCAGCATAGTGACGCCACTCTTGCGCCTCGGGGGGGGAGTTTTCAAGCTCGGTCAGCCACTGCGGCTGCGCCACCAGACTCTGCTGGACGAAATCGCTGAACGCCATCACCGACTGCGCCTGCGGACTTAACGTAGATAATGGAAAGTCCGCTGGCAGTCGGTTTACAACCGTCTGCCAGTGCTGCTGTAACTGTGAAGAAAGCGGCATGATAAGGGTCTCCCTGGCCTGAAATTATCGTTTTCCACTGTGCAGCCAGAATGGCTCCGAGGCCAGCGCCTGGCGGCGGAAATATTCAATGACGCTGCGATCTTTGTGCTCAATAGCGCGACGGACTTCCAGCCAGTTCTCCAGCCAGGAGGCAGCCGCATCGGCGTAGGCGCCGGCGAGCAGTTGAATGCAGTCAATGTCGCGGGCCAGACGCGGCAGTTGGCCGTCGTAATCGTCCCTCAGCGTCTGCTGGAACGCATTTTTTAACTCCGCCGCCGCCCGCGAAAGCTGGATATCGGCGAAACGTTTAAAAGAGCCGGCGATCCTCTTCTGCGCGTTCTCATTTAAAAAAGCGCGCCAGCTGCGGCTCACCAGCCATTCGGTCAACGCGAGCTTCGCGCTGACTGCGGCAATGCTGAACAGCGCCGAAGGGGCCTTACCGGCCTCCGTCAGAGCAGTTTCCGCTTCACCGAGCTGTTCACGCAACTGTGCGGTGGCCTTACGCGGCACGATGCCACCAAACAGCACCAGCGCATGACGCACCCGTGCGATAGCGCGGAGGATTTCCCCTTTTGCCATCGGATTACCGCGGCTCCAGACCTCGTCATGATAGAGCCAGTGCGCCAGCGCATTTTCCAGCGATGCCTCCAGCCCCTGCTCTACACTGGCTTTTGCCGTCACCAGCAGAACACCGAATGGCTGCACCGGGCGCGCGTCGTTACCCTGGGCAAGATGGTAGCCGCGCGCCGCCTTGCTGAGGCTTCCCTGGCGCAGCACGCCGGTTTCCAGCAGACGACGGGCAAGCGCCAGCACATCTTCCGTCTTGCCAGAGAGCAGTTCCAGCTCCAGCTCGCAAATCGCTTCCTGATGCTCAGGGGTTTTCACCTCCCCGCGATCGAGCGCGATTTCAATCTGGCTCTCCCCTTCGCTGACCACCCATTTTTCACGCTCAAAATCGGTACTGAACAACGGTTGTACATTTTGCGCCAGCTCCGCAGGCAGTTCACCCTGCGGCCAGACCTCGGCAGGAAGGCGTTCCAGCGCCAGTTCCGGGCTTTCCAGCGGAATATTGAACTCCGGACGCTGATGCAATCCCCCCACCACGCGACCGGCGATTTTCAGGGTCATTTCATAACGGCCGCGATCGCCACGGATGCGCAGCCCCATATCGTGACGGCGCAACCAGTTATCCGCCGTTTCATAATAAATATTGAGCAATTGACCCGCGGGCGTGTGTTGTGCGTTAAGCGCATTAAGGTGCTGGCGCAATGTTTCCACGCCGCTGTCGGAGACAATAAATTTTAATTCGATTTCTTGAGCCATGACTGAATTCTTCCGCTTCTTTGCGCTGCCGGGAAAATACGGCGAACTATCGCCGATATTTTTTGTCAGTAGATAGTATTTTGCGGCGTTTCTCCATGCAATGCGCATTTTGCCGGGCCACCTCCTGGATGTTTCCGATTGTGGCAGAAAACTTTGCGTCGCTCTGGCGATGCCACTACTATCGTTCAACTTTTTACGATCAAAACGATGACCTGATGCCAAAATTACGCCTTATCACTTTTACTTTGCTGGCGCTCAGCGCCGCCACGGCGGTTCATGCAGAAGAAAAACGTTATGTTTCTGATGAACTGAACACCTGGGTTCGCACGGGGCCGGGCGATAATTATCGTCTTCAGGGCACCATTAACGCCGGGGAAGAAGTTTCTCTGCTGCAGACCAATGACAGCACCGGTTATGCCCAGATCCGCGACGGCAACGGCCGTACTGCCTGGATTCCGCTGAAAGAGCTGAGCACCGAGCCCAGCCTGCGTACCCGCGTGCCGGATCTGGAAAATCAGGTGAAAACCCTGACCGACAAACTGAATAACATCGACACCACCTGGAATCAGCGTACCGCCGACATGCAGAAAAAGGTCGCTGGCAGCGATACCGTCATCAACGCACTGAAAGACGAAAACCAAAAGCTGAAAAATGAGCTGGTTGTCGCCCAGAAGAAGGTGAATGCCGCGAATTTGCAGCTGGATGATAAGCAGCGCACCATTATCATGCAGTGGTTTATGTACGGCGGCGGCGTGCTTGGCGTCGGACTGCTGCTCGGTCTGGTGCTGCCGCATCTGGTTCCGAGCCGTAAACGTAAAGACCGGTGGATGAACTAATTCGTCTTCTCTGCCAGACTTACGTATCATCTTGGGCAAAGTGAATACGGGAGAGTCAGGCGTGAAGATTTATCTGGTCGGTGGTGCAGTTCGGGATGCGTTATTAGGGCTGCCGGTCAAAGACAGAGATTGGGTCGTGGTTGGCGCCACGCCTGAGCAATTGCTTGAGGCGGGTTACCAGCAGGTAGGCCGCGATTTCCCCGTATTTCTGCACCCGAAAAGCCGGGAAGAGTATGCTCTGGCACGTACCGAGCGTAAATCGGGTTCCGGCTATACCGGTTTCACCTGCTATGCCGCCCCGGACGTCACGCTGGAACAGGATCTGCTGCGCCGCGATCTGACGGTCAATGCACTGGCTCAGGATGCCGATGGCCTGATTATCGATCCCTACGGCGGCGAGGCCGATTTGCGTCTGCGCCTGCTGCGCCACGTCTCACCAGCCTTCAGCGAAGACCCGCTGCGCGTTCTGCGCGTGGCGCGTTTTGCCGCCCGCTATGCCCACCTGGGCTTTCGTATTGCCGATGAAACCATGGCGCTGATGCGCGCCATGGCCGATGCCGGTGAACTGGCGCATCTGACGCCGGAACGGGTGTGGAAAGAGACGGAAAACGCCCTTGGCACCCGTAATCCTCAGGTCTTTTTCCAGACTTTACGCGACTGCCGCGCACTCGGCGTGCTGTTCCCGGAAATTGACGCGCTGTACGGCGTTCCGGCACCAGCCAAATGGCATCCTGAAATCGACACCGGTGTGCATACGCTAATGACCCTGACGATGGCGGCGATGCTGTCGCCGGAGATTGGCGTCCGCTTTGCAACCCTGTGCCACGATCTCGGCAAAGGGCTGACCCCAAAAACGCTCTGGCCGCGCCACCACGGCCACGGTCCGGCAGGCGTCAAGCTGGTCGAGCAGCTCTGCGCCCGTCTGCGCGTGCCGAACGACATTCGCGATCTGGCAAAGCTGGTCGCCGAATTCCACGACCTGATTCATACCCTGCCCATACTGCAGCCCAAAACGCTGGTCAAACTGTTTGATAATATCGACGCCTGGCGCAAGCCACATCGGGTCATGCAAATCGCGTTAACCAGCGAGGCCGATGTGCGCGGACGTACCGGTTTCGAAGCCCGCGATTATCCGCAGGGACGTCTGCTGCTTGAAGCCTGGCACATCGCCCAATCGGTCTCGACGAAAGAAGTGGTTGCTCAGGGGTTTAAGGGGCCGGAGATTCGTGAGGAGCTGACGCGGCGACGCATTCTGGCCGTCGCGAAATGGAAGGAAGAGCGCTGCCCTCAGCCTTACGACTGAGGGCCCGGTTATACCGACGCTTAAAACTCAAAAGAAGATAACGTAAACCACCGCCGCGACGACAAAACGGTAGATGGCAAACGGGATAAACGAGATACGTTTAATCAACTGCAGGAAGGTTTTAATCGCGATCAGCGCCACGATGAACGCCATGATAAAACCGACGGCAAACATCGGAATATCGCTGGCGTTAAGGAAACCGATGCTCTTATACACATCCAGCACGGTCGCTCCCATCATCATCGGTACCGCCAGCAGGAAGGAAAACTCTGACGCGGCATAACGGCTGACGCCCATCAACATCCCACCGGAAATGGTCGCACCGGAGCGAGAAAAGCCGGGCCACAGCGCCAGGCACTGGAAGCAACCGATGATAAATGCCTGGCGATAGGTCATATCATCAATGCCGACAGCACGCGGCTGTTTTGGCTTCAGCACTTCCGCCGCGATCAGCAGAAAGCCGCCCACAATCAGTGCATACATGACATTGACCGGGTTGAACAACGATTTGATGGTATCGTGGAACACCAGGCCCAACACCACCGCCGGAACCATCCCTAATAAAATATGAATCAGCGATAAACGGCCGCTTCCCTGGCCTTCATGTTCCGGTGCTTTGCCGAAATGAATACCGATCAGACCAAACAGACGACGCCAGAACATCACAACAACAGCCAGAATAGAACCTAACTGAATGACCACCTCAAAAGTATTTGCCGTTTCTCCTTCAAAACCCAGAAGATGGCCGACAATAATCATATGGCCAGTACTGGAAACAGGTAAAAATTCCGTCAAACCTTCAACCACACCCAATATTGCCGCCACCAGCAGCGAGTGTATATCGCTCATCCAATAAACCCTTTAAAAGTAAAATGAAAAAACCAGATACGCTGAACCATTCCATCAGGTGATATTGATGCGGCCAGTCCGGAGACTGGACGGCGCATGAAATCGCAGCGTACACGGAGTGCGCGAAAATTTCGAGTGCAGTCCTGACACCGAGTGACAATAAAATATCCCGATAATCGGATCCTGTGACCGGTATAAATACAATTTGTTTAACGAGTATGACCTGAAAAGTTTTGTTTCAGATTAAGAGCCGAACCCAGTAGACGTTATTACCGCAGACACCTTGAACATAGGCAGCACGGAGAAACCGGAGCGTACACGTAGTTCGTGAAGATTGACTCGCTACGCTCACCCACCGGGCTGCCCTGAAGGACGTTCAAAATACGACCGTATTTTGTTGTTCCCAGCCCAGGTTCAAAATGACAAGCAACATAGTCCTGATGAGACAGTCTCTAAGGCTACGCCCGACTCCGTTCGATAATCACCCCCACGTTTGCCGCCCGGGCAACGGCCCCCGGTTTGCTGACTTTAATCCGCACCCACGGCGAGGGGAATTTTTCCAGCAGCAGATCGGCAATCTCTTCCGCGACACGTTCAACCAGCGCAAAACGCCCACCTTCAACGTGACCAATCACCAACTCGCTGATATCAGCATAGCTGAGGCAATCACTGACATCATCACTGCTTGCCGCTTTGCGATTGTCCCACGCCATTTCGATATCGAATACCAGCTTCTGTTCAATGGTTTGTTCCCAGTCATAAACACCGATAGTGGTGATTACCGAAAGTTGCTCTATAAATACAATATCCATCACGACCTGCCTGCTTTTTGGCTAAACCGGATACCACTTCCGGCGAATTATGCGTATTATCCACAGATGCAAAGACATCCCCTAAATAATTCGCATTGCAGGAAAGCGGCGGCGCAGCAAGCGTTCTGGCTCAATGTACGCTCCGATGACAGCACGAAAGAAGTGCGCTGGCACATCAGCGACGCGAAGGATAGCGGGGGCAAAACGACATTTTCAAAATGGAACAGCTGATGAGTGCAATCGCGCCTGGACTGGTTATCCTTGCCTACCTCTGCGGCTCAATTTCCAGCGCCATTCTGGTGTGTCGTCTCGCTGGCCTGCCCGACCCTCGCGATAGCGGTTCCGGCAATCCCGGGGCGACAAACGTACTACGAATTGGCGGCAAGGGAGCAGCCGTAACGGTTCTTATTTTTGATGTGCTCAAAGGTATGCTGCCCGTCTGGGGGGCCTGGGCGCTTGGCCTGACGCCGTTCTGGCTGGGTCTGGTCGCCATTGCGGCCTGCGTGGGCCATATCTGGCCGGTATTCTTTAACTTCCGCGGCGGTAAAGGCGTGGCGACTGCTTTCGGCGCTATCGCGCCCATCGGCTGGGATCTGACCGGCGTCATGGCGGGCACCTGGCTGCTGACTATCCTGCTCAGCGGCTATTCGTCGCTCGGGGCTATTGTCAGCGCGCTGATTGCCCCCTTCTACGTCTGGTGGTTCAAACCGCAGTATACCTTCCCGGTTTCCATGCTCTCCTGCCTGATTCTGCTTCGCCATCACGACAACATTCAGCGACTGTGGCGCCGCCAGGAAACCAAAATCTGGGCCCGGCTGAAAAAGAACAAAAAAACGCCTGAGCAGAAATAATCTTGCGCCCGGTGGCTCGCGCCGGGCCCCTTTACCCCGACATTCTCTCTGAATTACCCTTTTTGGCAGCCAATCATCCTGAACCCAGCCGCCAGAAAAAGATAATCATTTCACAACAATCACTTAGCTATGTCTTATAACCAAAAATAATTTATCCCCGCCCGCCGCGATGTTTACTCTGAACCCTTTATACAACAGCACAGAACAACATCATGACAGACGTAATCAACGCGACTCCGATCGCAGAGACGGGGTTGCCTGGCGGAGAAGTTCGCTGGATACGCGGCGCCGCTGACGTGTCGCGTTTAATCAATGAAGGCAGCAGTGGGCGTAATAATGCACGGATTGTCATGGGCATCGCCCTCGGCGGCATCTTTCTCGACGCCTACGATCTTGGCTCCCTGGCTTTCGGCCTGAAGGATACCACCCGCGAGTTTAACCTGACGCCAGCGGGGACCGGCATGGTGGCTTCGGCCATCACCTTCGGGGCAATCGTCGGCGCACTGCTGGGCGGCTACCTGACGGACAAAATTGGCCGCTATCGCGTCTTTATGGCCGATATGCTGTTTTTTGTGGTGGCCGCGATCGCCTGCGCGCTGGCCCCCAACGAATACGTGCTGACCGGCGCCCGTTTTGTCATGGGCCTCGGCGTCGGTATCGATCTGCCGGTGGCGATGGCCTTCCTGAGTGAGTTCTCAAAGCTTAAGGGGCCGGGCAACAAAGCGGCCAGCGTCGCCATGTGGTGTCCGACGTGGTACGCCGCTATCAGTATTTCATATCTGCTGGTGCTCTTGTTCTATGCCATACTGCCGGAAAGCCACAGCGACTGGCTGTGGCGGCTGATTCTGGGCTTCGGCGCGGTTCCGGCGCTGGTGATTATCGCCATTCGCAGCCGCTATATGAGCGAATCGCCGGTGTGGGCCGCCAACCAGGGCAATCTGCGCGACGCCGCCGCCATTCTCCGCAAGGCCTATAACATCAACGCCCACGTGGCGCAGGACGCGCTGGATAACCCGACGCCGGTGGTGAAAAAAGCGCAGTGGAGCAACTATTTCCGTCTGTTCAGGGGCGTCTATCTGCGGCGAACCACCCTCGCCACACTGCTGTCGGTCGTCTCTTCATTTGCCTATAACGCCGTCGCCTTCGGTCTGCCGGTGATTATCTCCAGCTTCTTTGTTCAGTCGATGCTGACCACGATTGTGATCTCGCTGGCGCTTAACCTGCTCTTTGCTTTCGTCGGCGGCCTGCTGGCGGTACGTCTGGTACCGCACTTAGGGGCATGGAAGATGTCGCTGGCGGGCTACAGCTGCCAGCTGGTGGCACTGCTGGGTCTGGCGCTGATTGGCCGACCTGACGGTGCTGGCGAAGGCATCGCGGCCGTGGCGATGCTGGCGCTGTTCCTCTTTGGACAGGGATTTGGTCCCGGCGCGCACACGATGTCGTTTGCTTCGTTGAGCTATCCAACGTCACTGCGCGGCGTCGGCGTCGGCCTGAACCAGACCCTGATGCGCAGCAGCTCGACCCTGTCGCTGTTTCTGTTCCCAGTGCTGGTTGCAGCCCTGGATACCCAGGTCTTTTGGATTATCGCCGCCGCACCGCTGATTGGCCTGCTGTCGCTGCTCGCGATCCGCTGGGAACCGTCGGGCTATGACATTGACGCCGAAGATTATCAGGCGTAATAATCTTGTCACTAAACGGCCGTCGCTCAGGCAGCTGTTTTCTTGTTTTTAATTCATAAGCTTTTCATATGATCGAGATACTTTCGCGCCGATCAATACTCATTGCTGCTGTTTTATCTTGATTTTGCAGGGGCGCAACAACATTGCACAGCACCGTGTTACCAGAGAATAAAAAAGGCTGGCAGGCTACGCTGGACCTTCATTTTCAACATCGCGGCGGCAAAACGGTACTCACCTCCGCCCGTCATGTCGGTCCGCTCACCGTCCAGCGTCCCTTTTATCCCGAAGACGATACCTGTCATCTTTATTTACTCCACCCGCCGGGCGGGATCGTTGGTGGTGACGAACTGACGATTCGCGCCGCTCTCGATAGCGGCTGTCACACGTTAATCACCATGCCCGGCGCCAGTAAGTTTTACCGCAGCAGCGGCGCGCAGGCCCGTTTACATCAGCGCCTGACGCTGGCGGAACATTCGACGCTGGAGTGGCTGCCGCCGGATGCGATTTTCTTTCCCGGCGCCCAGGCCAGCCTGCATACCGCCTTTCACCTTTGCCCTTCCAGCACGCTGCTGGCCTGGGATCTGCTGTGTCTTGGCCGCCCGGTCATCGGTGAAAGCTTTAGCCACGGAGCCCTCAGCAACCGTCTTGAAGTATGGATGGATGAGTCGCCGCTGCTGATCGAACGCCTGAGCCTGGCCGACGGGCGTCTGGCCAGCGTGGCGGAATGCCCGTGGATAGGCACTCTGCTGTTCTATCCTGCCAGCGAAGCCCTGCTTGACGGTGTGCGGGAACGACTCGCGACGCTGGGAAATTATGCCGGTGCCACGCTGACTGACGGCCTGCTGACGGTACGATTTTTAAGTGACGATAACTTACTTTGCCAGCGGGCGATGCGTGATATCTGGCAGTTTATGCGCCCACATCTGACCGGAAAGTCCCCGGTCCTTCCCCGAATCTGGTTGACCTGAGAGAACGCTATGGAACTGACCCCCAGAGAGAAAGACAAGCTGCTGTTGTTCACCGCTGCGCTGGTGGCGGAACGTCGTCTGGCCCGCGGCCTGAAGCTGAACTATCCGGAAGCGGTGGCCTTAATCAGCGCCTTTATTATGGAAGGCGCCCGCGACGGTAAAAACGTGGCGGCGCTGATGGAAGAAGGCCGCCACGTGTTAAGCCGCGAGCAGGTCATGGAAGGCGTCCCCGAAATGATCCCCGATATCCAGGTCGAGGCCACCTTCCCGGATGGCTCGAAGCTGGTCACCGTCCACAACCCGATTATCTGAGGTTTCGCGATGATCCCAGGTGAATACAAGGTGCAACCCGGACAGATTGATCTGAACGTTGGCCGCACCACCCGCAGCATTATCGTTGAGAATCATGGCGACCGGCCGATTCAGGTCGGATCGCATTACCATTTTGCCGAGGTCAACCCGGCGCTGAAATTTGACCGGGCGCAGGCCACTGGCTATCGCCTGAACATCGCCGCCGGCACTGCGGTCCGCTTTGAGCCGGGGCAAAAACGTGAAGTGGAGCTGGTCGCGCTCGCTGGTCGTCGCGCGGTATACGGTTTTCGCGGTGACGTGATGGGAAATCTGGAGGCAAACGATGAGTAATATTTCACGTCAGGCCTATGCCGACATGTTTGGCCCCACCACCGGCGATAAAGTGCGCCTGGCGGACACCGAACTGTGGATCGAGGTCGAAGACGATCTGACCACCTACGGTGAGGAGGTAAAGTTTGGCGGCGGCAAGGTCATCCGTGACGGTATGGGCCAGGGTCAAATGCTCGCTGACGATTGTGTCGATCTGGTGCTGACCAATGCACTGATCGTCGATCACTGGGGGATCGTCAAGGCTGATATTGGTGTCAAAGAGGGCCGCATCGCCGCCATCGGCAAAGCGGGCAATCCCGATATTCAGCCCAACGTCAATATCCCCATCGGCGCGGCAACGGAGGTCATCGCCGCCGAAGGGAAGATTGTCACCGCCGGCGGCGTCGATACTCACATTCATTGGATCTGCCCGCAGCAGGCGGAAGAGGCGCTGGTCTCTGGCGTCACCACCATGGTCGGCGGCGGAACAGGCCCGGCCGCGGGGACGCACGCCACCACCTGTACGCCGGGGCCGTGGTACATCTCGCGGATGCTGCAGGCTGCGGACAGCCTGCCGGTGAATATCGGTCTGCTGGGCAAAGGTAACGGCTCGAACCCGGACGCGCTACGCGAACAGGTCGCGGCAGGCGTTATCGGCCTGAAAATTCATGAGGACTGGGGCGCCACGCCGGCAGCCATCAACTGCTCGCTGACAGTTGCCGACGAAATGGATATTCAGGTGGCGCTGCACAGCGACACCCTGAATGAATCGGGTTTCGTTGAAGATACGCTGGCGGCGATTGCCGGGCGGACGATCCACACCTTCCATACCGAAGGTGCCGGCGGCGGCCATGCGCCGGATATTATTACCGCCTGCGCACACCCTAATATTTTGCCCTCCTCCACCAACCCGACGCTGCCCTACACCGTCAATACCATTGACGAACATCTGGATATGCTGATGGTCTGCCATCATCTCGACCCGGATATTGCCGAAGACGTGGCGTTTGCCGAATCACGCATCCGCCGGGAAACCATTGCGGCAGAAGATGTCCTGCACGATCTCGGTGCATTCTCTCTGACCTCTTCGGATTCGCAGGCGATGGGGCGCGTGGGCGAAGTCGTTCTGCGTACCTGGCAGGTGGCGCATCGGATGAAGATCCAGCGCGGGCCGCTGGCGGAAGAGTGCGGCGATAACGACAACTTCCGCGTGAAGCGCTATATCGCCAAGTACACCATTAACCCGGCGCTGGCCCACGGTATCGCCCACGAAGTCGGATCGATTGAAGTGGGCAAGCTGGCAGATCTCGTGCTGTGGTCTCCGGCATTTTTTGGCGTTAAACCAGCCACGGTGATCAAGGGCGGTATGATCGCCATTGCCCCGATGGGCGACATCAACGCCTCGATTCCTACGCCGCAGCCGGTGCACTACCGCCCGATGTTCGGCGCCCTGGGCAGCGCTCGCCATCACTGTCGCCTCACCTTCCTGCCTCAGGCGGCGGTCGATAATGGCGTGGCGCAACGTCTGAATCTGCACAGCGCCACGGCAGTGGTGAAAGGCTGCCGGACGGTACAAAAGAGCGACATGATCCATAACGGCCTGCAGCCCAACATTACCGTTGACGCGCAAACTTATGAAGTGCGCATCGATGGCGAACTGATCACCAGCGAACCGGCAGATGTCCTGCCGATGGCGCAACGCTATTTTCTGTTTTAAGGAGTCCAGATGCTCTATCTGACCCAACGAGTGGATTCACCTGGCAAACTGACCGCCAGCCTCACGCTGCCAATCGATGTACGGGTGAAAAGTCGTATCAAAGTCACCCTCAACGACGGTCGCGAAGCCGGTCTGTTGTTGCCGCGCGGTCTGCTGCTACGCGGCGGGGATGTGCTCAGCAATGAAGACGGTAGCGAGTTCGTGCAAATAATCGCCGCAGATGAAGGCGTGTCCGTGGTGCATTGTGACGATCCGTTCACGCTGGCGAAAGCCTGCTATCACCTCGGCAACCGCCACGTTCCGCTGCAAATCATGCCCGGCGAGCTACGCTATCACCACGACCATGTGCTGGACGATATGCTGCGTCAGTTTGGCCTGGAGGTAACGTTCGCCCATCTGCCGTTTGAACCAGAAGCCGGCGCCTACTCCAGCGAAAGCCACGGCCACGGCCACAGCCATGGTCATAGTCACGATCATGGCCCCGATCATCACCATCACGAGCACAGTCATTAAATGCCAACGTCGGAAAAACGCCTGCGGCTGATGCAACTGGCCAGCAGCAACCTGCCGGTCGGCGGCTATAGCTGGTCGCAAGGTCTGGAATGGGCAGTGGAAGCAGGCTGGGTACCCGATGTCGCCGCTTTTGAACGCTGGCAGTTGCAGCAGATGGAACAGAGCTTTTTTACCGTCGATCTTCCTCTGTTCGCCCGGCTGTATCGCGCATGCGAAAACGACGATCTGCCGTCAGCACAGCGCTGGACTGCCTGGCTGCTCGCCTGCCGCGAAACCCGTGAACTGCGTGAAGAAGAGCGTAATCGCGGCGCAGCCTTTGCCCGCCTGCTGGCCGACTGGCAGCCGGATTGCCCACCACCGTGGCGCGTTTTGTGCCGGCAAAGTCAGCTCGCCGGCATGGCCTGGCTTGGCGTGCGTTGGCAAATCGCGCTTCCCGATCTGGCGCTGAGCCTTGGTTACAGTTGGATTGAAAGCGCAGTCATGGCGGGCGTTAAGCTGGTTCCTTTCGGCCAGCAGGCGGCCCAGCAGCTAATTTTACGCCTGTGCGATCGCTACGCGGCGGATATGGCCAGCGCCCTTGCGGCGCCGGACAGTGCGATCGGCTCATCCACGCCGCTGGCCGCCATTGCTTCCGCCCGGCATGAAACCCAGTATTCCCGATTATTCCGTTCCTAGGAGAGAGTATGCAAAATTATAAACACCCGCTGCGCGTCGGCGTCGGCGGCCCGGTCGGCTCCGGGAAAACGGCCCTGCTGGAAGCGCTGTGTAAAGCCATGCGCGACACCTGGCAGTTAGCCGTCGTGACCAACGACATCTACACCAAAGAAGATCAGCGTATTCTCACCGAAGCGGGCGCACTGGCGCCGGAGCGCATCGTCGGCGTCGAAACCGGCGGATGTCCGCATACCGCGATCCGCGAAGACGCCTCAATGAACCTGGCGGCGGTAGAAGCGCTGAGCGAAAAATTTGGCAACCTCGATCTGATCTTTGTTGAAAGCGGCGGCGATAACCTGAGCGCCACCTTCAGCCCGGAGCTGGCGGATCTGACCATCTACGTGATTGACGTTGCGGAAGGGGAAAAAATCCCACGCAAAGGAGGGCCGGGGATCACAAAGTCTGACTTCCTGGTGATCAACAAAACCGACCTTGCACCGTATGTGGGCGCATCGCTGGAGGTCATGGAACGCGACACGATGCGCATGCGCGGCGACCGTCCGTGGACCTTTACCAACCTGAAAAGCGGCGATGGCCTGAACAATATCATCGCCTTCATTGTCGACAAAGGCATGCTGCGCTAAGCGTTTCTGCACCATCCAGGCGCGCGCGCATCCGGATGGTGCATACCCTTGCCCCCTCGTTATTCATTCCCGCCCCACCAGCGCCTACCGCCGCGGTTCTGCGAAGTGGCATAAGGTTTGCTAATTACAGTCATGCCTGACCATTAAGGAATGACTATGTCATCACTGGATATTAAAACTGAGTTACCTGCACAGACCGGGACATCCGGCTCCAAAGAAACCCTGGAAGATTATACACTCCGCTATGCTCCGCTGAGCTTCCGCCGCTGGGGACCTGGCGTCGTCGCCGTAACTGCACTGGGCGGTATCGCCTATCTGGCGGACTTCTCCATTGGTGCCAGCATCGGCATGGCATGGGGCACTACCAACGCCATTTACGCCATCCTGCTGGCTGCGCTGGTGATCTTCCTCACCGGGATCCCGCTGGCGATTACCGCAGCCCGCTATAACATCGACCTCGACTTAATCACCCGTAGCGCCGGATTCGGCTATTTTGGCTCGGTGATCACCAGCATTATCTTCGCAGGCTTCACCTTTATTTTCTTCGCCCTTGAAGGTTCGATTATGGCCCAGGGGTTACTGGTTGGATTAGGGATCCCGCTGTGGATGGGCTATCTCATCGCCACCCTGATGGTGCTGCCGCTGGTCGTTTACGGCATGAAAGCCCTGACCCGTTTACAGGTGTGGACTACGCCGCTGTGGCTGGTGCTGATGGTGGTGCCGGTGGCCTGGTTGATTGCGAAAGATCCGGAGCTGGTGGACGGCTTTATGAACTTCGCCGGCAAGAATAACGCGGCGCAGGTTGATTTAACCGCCATTATGCTCGGCGCCGGGGTGTGCCTGTCACTGATTATGCAAATTGGCGAGCAGATCGATTACCTGCGCTTTATGCCGCCCAAAACGGCGGAAAACAGCAAAAGCTGGTGGCTGGCGGTGTTTTCCGCAGGCCCAGGTTGGGTGGTATTGGGTGCGATAAAACAGATCATCGGCGCCTTCCTCGGCTTCTATCTGCTGACCCGCTTCCCGGCAGTGCACAACACCGAGCCGGTACAGCAGTTCGTCAGCGTCTTTGATAACCTGGTGCCCGGCTGGCTGGCGTTAACCCTGGCCGTCGCGCTGGTGGTCATTTCACAGATTAAAATCAACGTCACCAACGCCTATTCTGGCTCGCTGGCGTGGACCAGCGCCTGGACGCGCACCACAAAGCGCTATCCGGGGCGGATTATCTTCGTCATCGTCAACCTCGCCATTGCGCTGGCGCTGATGGAAGGCGATATGTTCAGCGCCCTGTCGTGGATTCTTGGCTTCTACTCTAACTTTGCCATTGCCTGGGTGGTGGTGGTGGCCACCGATATCACCGTCAATAAAGGTCTGCTCAGGCTCGCCCCAGCGCAACCAGAATATCGTCGCGGGATGATCTACAACGTTAACCCGGTAGGCGTGGTTTCATTTGCTCTGGCGGCCGGCCTGTCGATTTGCGCTTTCTTCGGCCTGCTCGGCACCACGCTGGCGCCGTTCTCACCGTTGATTGCGCTGGTCGTGGCGCTGGTGATGACGCCGCTGATGGGTGTCCTGACCGGCGGCCGCTACTACATCAAGCAGTATGATGACGGGATTAGCGAGCCGCGCTACGACGCGCAGGGCAATGCATCCATCACCGTTTACCAGTGCGTTAGCTGTGAAGAAGAGTATGAACGTCCGGACGTGATGCACTCTCACAAACATCAGGGCGCAATTTGCTCACTGTGTAAAAGCATGGAGTAAAGCAGAAAGGCAGGCCGACAGAATGTCGGCCTGTGATGCCGATTACGCCGCCGGCAGTTCAGCGAGCGGCCAGCGGGGACGCACGGTCACGCCGAGATCAGATTTAGCGCCGGTGCGCAGGCGAACCATCCCGGCATAGGCGATCATCGCGCCGTTATCAGTGCAGAACTCCGGGCGCGCATAGAACACTTCGCCGCCGCGCTTTGTCATCATCTCCGCCAGCTTCGCGCGCAGCGTGCGGTTGGCGCTCACACCACCGGCCATCACCAGGCGTTTAAAACCGGTCTGCTCCAGCGCACGACGACACTTAATCATCAACGTATCCACCACCGCATCTTCAAACGCACGGGCAATATCTGCACGGGTCTGCCCGTCGTCGTCATTATTGCGAATAGCATTAGCCGCAAAGGTTTTCAGGCCGGAAAAGCTGAAATCCAGGCCGGGACGGTCAGTCATCGGTCGGGGGAAAACAAACCGCCCTTCTTTGCCCTGAGCCGCCATCTTCGACAGCATCGGGCCGCCAGGATAATCGAGCCCCAGCAGCTTAGCGGTTTTATCAAACGCCTCTCCGGCCGCATCATCGATAGACTCGCCAAGCAGCTCGTACTGACCAATATCGGTTACGCTAATCAGCTGGGTATGGCCGCCAGAGACCAGCAGCGCCACAAACGGGAAGTCGGGAGGATTATCTTCCAGCATCGGCGCCAGCAGATGCCCTTCCATATGGTGCACCGGAATCGCCGGTACGTTCCAGGCAAATGCCAGCGAACGCCCTACCGTTGCGCCGACCAGCAGCGCACCTACCAGGCCCGGGCCTGCGGTATAGGCCACGGCATCAATCTCTTTTGCCGTCAATCCGGCTTCTTTCAACGCCGCCTGAATCAGCGGAACGGTTTTACGCACGTGGTCGCGCGAAGCCAGCTCGGGCACCACGCCGCCGTAGTCAGCATGTAATTTCACCTGACTATATAATTGATTGGCTAGCAGGCCTTTTTCGTCGTCATAAATGGCGATGCCAGTTTCATCGCAGGATGTTTCAATACCCAGTACACGCATGTCTTGTTTTACCTCGCTCTAATACCGCGCAGTTTAGGACCAATGCGGGTTGATGTATACCCTCAGCGTGCCAGGTGTGCGTATCGGGGCAAGCGGCGGCGGCGGCAAAACTCACCAGGCCGCACATTGCTCGTCATGTGACGCCAGAAAGGGCTGAAGGCGGCGAAGATAAAACTTTGTTCGCCCCAGGAACAACCCTCGTGTATACTCCTCACCCTTATAAAAGTCCTTTCAAAAAAGGCCGCGGTGCTTTACAAAGCAGCAGCAATTGCAGTAAAATTCCGCACCATTTTGAAATAAGCTGGCGTTGATGCCAGCAGCAAACCGAATTAATCAAAGGTGAGAGGCACATGCCGGTAATTAAAGTACGTGAAAACGAGCCGTTCGACGTAGCTCTGCGTCGCTTCAAGCGTTCCTGTGAGAAAGCAGGTGTTCTGGCGGAAGTTCGTCGTCGTGAGTTCTATGAAAAACCGACTACCGAACGTAAGCGCGCTAAAGCTTCTGCAGTGAAACGTCACGCGAAGAAACTGGCTCGCGAAAACGCACGCCGCACTCGTCTGTACTAATCTGTTGAGGGCCAACGCCCTCAATTCAGACTGAGTTGTTGTTGTAAGGCCGTGCTTCCGGAAGGAATGCGCGGCTTATTTTCGTTTATGCATTAGCAGACACGCCGCATCATGAAAGAACGTGCTCAGCCCACGCTGAGGTCGTCTGGTGATCGTGTGTATAGTTTACGGGGCCTATGGCTGGACGAATCCCACGCGTATTTATCAATGATCTGCTGGCGCGCACCGACATCGTCGATCTCATCGACGCGCGGGTAAAGCTCAAAAAGCAGGGCAAGAACTACCATGCGTGCTGTCCATTCCATAACGAAAAAACCCCTTCTTTTACCGTCAACGGTGAAAAACAGTTTTATCACTGCTTTGGTTGCGGTGCGCACGGTAACGCTGTCGACTTCCTGATGAACTACGACAAACTCGAGTTCGTGGAGACGGTCGAAGAACTGGCCGCCATGCACAACCTCGAAGTGCCATACGAAGCAGGCAACGGACCGAGTCAAATAGAGCGTCATCAGCGGCAAAGTCTCTATCAATTGATGGACGGTCTGAATGTGTTTTATCAACAGTCTCTGATGCAACCCGCCGCCGACCCTGCGCGCCAGTATCTGGCTAAACGTGGCTTAAGCAGCGAGGTTATTGCGCGCTTCGCGATTGGCTACGCTCCGCCCGGTTGGGATAACGTCTTAAAACGTTTTGGCGGCAATCAAGAAAACCGCCAGTCGCTCATCGATGCCGGCATGCTGGTGACGAACGATAAGGGGCGCAGTTACGACCGCTTCCGCGAACGGGTAATGTTCCCTATCCGCGATAAGCGAGGCCGGGTGATTGGTTTTGGTGGCCGCGTGCTGGGCGATGCCCTGCCGAAATACCTTAACTCCCCGGAAACCGATATTTTCCATAAGGGTCGTCAGTTGTACGGCCTGTATGAAGCACAGCAGGATAACGCCGAACCACCGCGTTTGCTGGTTGTCGAAGGTTATATGGACGTCGTGGCACTGGCGCAGTACGACATAAACTACGCCGTCGCGTCGCTGGGGACATCGACCACCGCCGACCATATTCAGCTTTTGTTCCGGGCGACCCATCAGGTCATCTGCTGTTACGACGGCGATCGGGCTGGCCGCGATGCCGCCTGGCGTGCGCTGGAAACGGCGCTGCCGTACATGACCGACGGTCGTCAGCTACGCTTTATGTTTCTGCCCGACGGCGAAGACCCGGATACGCTGGTGCGTAAAGAGGGGAAAGCGGCATTTGAAGCGCGGATGGAGCAGGCTCAGCCGCTCTCCACGTTTTTGTTCAACAGCCTGCTGCCTCAGGTCGACTTGAGCACCCCGGACGGGCGCGCGCAGCTCAGTACTTTAGCGCTGCCGCTCATTACCCAGGTACCGGGCGAAACGCTGCGCATTTATTTGCGCCAGGAGCTGGGTAACAAGCTGGGGATTTTAGATGACGCGCAGCTTGAACGTTTAATGCCAAAACAGACAGAAAATGGTACTCCGCGCCCCGCGCCGCAGCTAAAACGCACGACCATGCGTATACTGATAGGACTGCTGGTGCAAAATCCGGATCTGGCGCCGCTGGTTCCGCCTTTAGAGGGCCTGGATCAGCGCAAAATGCCCGGGCTTGGCCTGTTCAGCGAACTGGTCAAAACCTGTTTGTCTCAGCCAGGTCTGACCACCGGGCAACTTTTAGAGCAGTATCGCGGTACAAATGAGGCCGCAACCCTTGAAAAACTGTCGATGTGGGACGATATAGCAGATAAAGATATCGCAGAAAAAACCTTCACCGACGCGCTCAACCATATGTTTGATTCACTGCTGGAACTGCGACAAGAAGAGTTGATAGCTCGCGACCGTACGCATGGTTTAAGCAGTGAAGAACGCCGGGAACTCTGGACCATCAGTCAGGAGCTGGCAAAAAAATGAATTGCACGGCTTAAGTGCCGAATATCGTTCGGGGAGCCCCCGACAGCCGCGCTGAGGCGCAGCGGCAATAATATAAGTACGCCCTCGCTTTAAATGTTGGCAGTTTGTCTGTCGACACCAATCAAACGAATTAAGTGTGGATACCGTCTTATGGAGCAAAACCCGCAGTCACAGCTGAAGCTTCTTGTCCAACGTGGTAAGGAGCAAGGCTATCTGACCTATGCCGAGGTCAATGACCATCTGCCGGAAGATATCGTCGACTCCGATCAGATCGAAGACATCATCCAAATGATCAATGACATGGGTATTCAGGTGATGGAAGAAGCACCGGATGCCGATGATCTGCTGTTGGCTGAAAACAGCAACAACACCGACGAAGATGCAGAAGAAGCTGCTGCACAGGTGTTATCCAGTGTTGAATCTGAAATCGGACGTACAACCGATCCGGTGCGCATGTACATGCGTGAAATGGGTACCGTAGAACTGCTGACGCGTGAAGGCGAAATCGACATCGCCAAACGTATTGAAGATGGGATCAACCAGGTTCAGTGCTCCGTTGCTGAATATCCGGAAGCCATTACCTATCTGCTGGAGCAGTACGACCGCGTTGAAGCTGAAGAAGCGCGCCTGTCTGACCTGATCACTGGTTTCGTCGATCCTAACGCCGAAGAAGACCTGGCGCCAACTGCGACGCACGTCGGCTCTGAACTCTCTCAGGAAGAGATGGATGACGACGAAGACGAAGATGAAGATGAAGACGACGACAGCAGCGATGACGATAACAGCATCGACCCTGAGCTGGCGCGCGAGAAATTCGCTGAGCTGCGCACGCAGTACGAGCTGACCCGCGATACTATCAAAGCAAAAGGCCGTAGCCACGCCGCAGCTCAGGAAGAAATTCTCAAGCTGTCTGAAGTGTTCAAACAGTTCCGCCTGGTACCGAAACAGTTCGATTACCTGGTCGGCAGCATGCGTAGCATGATGGACAGAGTGCGTGCTCAGGAACGCATCATCATGAAACTGTGCGTCGAACAGTGCAAAATGCCGAAGAAAAACTTCATCACCCTGTTCACCGGCAACGAAACCAGCGAAACCTGGTTCAACGCGGCGATCGCCATGAACAAGCCGTGGTCTGAAAAGCTGCACGACGTCAAAGAAGACGTTCAGCGCGGCCTGCAGAAACTACAGCAGATTGAAGAAGAAACCGGCCTGACAATCGATCAGGTTAAAGATATCAACCGTCGTATGTCTATCGGTGAAGCGAAAGCCCGCCGTGCGAAGAAAGAGATGGTTGAAGCGAACTTACGTCTGGTTATCTCTATCGCCAAGAAATACACCAACCGTGGCCTGCAGTTCCTGGATCTGATTCAGGAAGGTAACATTGGTCTGATGAAAGCGGTTGATAAGTTCGAATATCGTCGTGGCTACAAGTTCTCCACCTACGCTACCTGGTGGATCCGTCAGGCGATCACCCGCTCTATCGCGGATCAGGCGCGCACCATCCGTATTCCGGTGCATATGATTGAGACCATCAACAAGCTCAACCGTATCTCCCGCCAGATGCTGCAGGAAATGGGTCGCGAGCCGACGCCGGAAGAGCTGGCTGAACGCATGCTGATGCCGGAAGATAAAATTCGTAAAGTGCTGAAAATTGCCAAAGAGCCTATCTCCATGGAAACGCCGATCGGCGACGATGAAGATTCGCATCTGGGTGATTTCATCGAGGATACTACCCTCGAGCTGCCGCTGGACTCCGCGACCACAGAAAGTCTGCGTGCTGCCACTCATGACGTGTTGGCAGGGCTGACCGCCCGCGAAGCGAAGGTTCTGCGTATGCGTTTCGGTATCGATATGAATACCGACCACACGCTGGAAGAAGTCGGCAAACAGTTCGATGTCACCCGTGAACGTATCCGTCAGATCGAAGCGAAGGCGCTGCGCAAGCTGCGTCACCCGAGCCGTTCTGAAGTGCTGCGTAGCTTCCTCGACGATTAACCGTTGCCGGAAGTAAAAAAGCTCCCTGCAGGGAGCTTTTTTTTGCCTTCAATTCACCCTGTGGTCCTCAGAGACAGCCGGCACCGGCACTTACCGCAGGCTATCGACCTCGCGATGCCAGCGCATCATCCAGTTCGCGATACGCTTCCACCAGTTTATCCAGCGTCGCCCGGTTCAACCCGCTGGGATTTGGCAGCACCCACACTTGCGTATCGCCGATAGTCACCTGCTGTTTACCCCAGCGCGCGCCGCGTACCTGAAACGCTTTCTCGAAAGCCTGTTTGCCGAGAACCGCCAACGCCTGCGGCTGATACTGCTCAATCTTCAGCACCAGATCCCGCCCGCCGCTACGTAGCTCCTGTAAGGCGACTTCACTGGCCTGCACCGTCGGGCGTTCCACCAGCATCGTAATCCCACAGCGCGTATCGAGCAGTTGCAGCTCCTCTTCCGGCTTCAGCAGACGGTCGGTAAAACCGGCCTGGTAAATCACCTTCCAGAAGCGATTGCCCGGATGCGCGAAATGAAAACCGGTATGGGCAGAGGACTTCCCCGGATTGATGCCGCAGAAGACCACCCGCAGGTCCGGTGCCAGAATATCGTTAATCATCTTTCCACTCGCTCAATACCTAAAAGGTAATTATAAAGGATTGAAAATGCATTGTTTATAAAAACAGCAGCCGTGCGTTTTGCGCTGGATTGCGTCTGCCAGTTACTTTATAATCCCTCGCCACGGCCCCTTAGCTCAGTGGTTAGAGCAGGCGACTCATAATCGCTTGGTCGCTGGTTCAAGTCCAGCAGGGGCCACCAAATTTTAGCTTTAAAATCATATAATTAAGCCACTCGAAAGAGTGGCTTTTTTGTTACCTCATTTTCGAGTGGCGATAGAATGGCGGTGGATTTTTTACCTCCACTTTGCTGAGGGCATAAAAAAACCCGCACGCGGCGGGCATTTAGCAGAAATTTATCAGAGCCACAATGGCCGCTGGCCACAGACAGTCGGGTGCGGTGGGGCCGGAACTATCGTACCAGGTGTAACAATAAAACGTTCCACTGATTCCATCGTTACAAATGTACAACTGCAATTTATGTTAGTGCATTGATGGTAACGCTCTTTGGTATTCTCACTAAGATAGCGACTGGTGCGCGCATGTGCCGCGTGCTGACATTTCGGACAATGGAACATTTCACACCCCAATAAATTCACAAAAAGTGAATGAATGATACTCACATTTTCACCATTTGAGAATAGTTTTATTCTTCCTCTCCTTCAGTCCCGTACTCTACATCCAACAATCTAACCTCAAGCTCTAAGCTCGTCGTAAAGCCGCTATTACTCAGAGAGTGCATAACCTTCGTGATTGTCCATGACTGCTCGTCTATGACGCGCTTAAAGCCTGAAACCTGCACGGGTGTCTCCGGGTAGAGGTCGGCGCGCCCTGTTGCCAGCCTGATAGAAAACTCAGCGACTCCACGCTGCAATTTATCCCATTTAGCCTGCGCAGCTCGCATGGCCTGCGCTTTAGTGGCGTAAATTGTCGTCAGAGCAAACACGTTGTCATCCTCACCGACCATGTATTCCCCCTCCCTGGCTTCCGGCGTCTTCACCGCTTTTTTCCTCGTTACCGGTTTTGCTTTCGGGTGCTGTAGCGCGCGTAAATGCTGCTCTTTAGGTTTACGTTTTAACGCTACCTTTTGTTTTTGAGGTTTCGGGTCTTTAGTGTGCAACCATTTTGCCGTTACGCCGGTATATGCCCCACGGTCAGCAATGGAAAACTGATGGCGGTCGCCATCGCTGCGGGTGATCGTGACCTGCGGAATGGCTTTTCCGCTGGCTGTAACCCCACGACCGGCTTTGAGTAACAGCAACTTTCCCGCTTTTACCGAAACCTCACCGCCGTTCCGCTCGGCGAGGCGTGTCAAAAATTTGGCGTCCGATTCCTGTGACTGGTCGATATGCGGAATTTTTATTCCGGCCAGCTCCGGTATAACGCTCGACGCCAGTTTGTTACGTGTCGCTATCGCTGCCACGATTTCGCCGAGCGTCTTGTCATGCCAGGACTCTTCCCGACGTGAGTTCAGCGTTCCCCGAAAATCGGCGCTACGGGCGCGGATTGTCACCGTATCTGGCGCGCCATGATGTTCAACCTCATCGACGGTAAAACTTCCCTTACCAATCAACGCAAAGCCTTTCCACCCGAGGTAAAGCGTCAGTACCGCACCGCGTAACGGCAGCTCGACCAGCCCGTCAGCATCATCAAGCTCGATGTCGAGCTGGTCGGCCTCGAATCCGCGATTGTCTGTCATGGTCAGACTCATCAACCGATTACTGATGTTGCCGGTAATATCTTTGCTGTCGAGCATCAGCATAAAATCGGGCGTCAGTACGCCACCCGCATTCAGATTCAGCATATCCAGCATCAGCTAATCCCCACCATGCCGGCCACTGACGACGCCATATTTCCCGCCTTGCCAATCAGTGATTTTGCCTGTTCTCCGATATCGCCATACAGCGCCGCAAGGGATTCATCCACGCGGGTGAGCGTTAGCGTAAAATCAATTTTACGCGCCGTGCCGTCAGCAAAAAACAGACTTCCTGTCTCGCTAATATTATTGATGACGTACATACCGTAAATCGTGCCGGTACCATCCAGTAACGGCCAGGCACGCCCCTGGTCAGCCATCAGACGAATAGCCGTCATCGTCAACTTCCCGCCGGTCAACTCCGGGTAAAGCGTCCCGGCCAGGGTGATTTTCTCCTCCCCCGGCCCCAGATACTGGAAAGAATCCCGCTTACCGACGCGGGAGTTTGAGGGCCACCGATATTCGGCGTCGCGTTGCATCGTCTGGTGTGGCAATGTCTGGCGCATAAAAACAAACATACCGAGTGCGAGCATCATTTTTCGTCACCTCCTATCCGTCGTGGTTCATGCTGGCACGCTGGCGGGCGCGTTTTTCACGCTCAAATTTTTCGAGCGCATCCTGTAGCTGGCGATCGAGTTGCGTGCCACTGCCGCCTCCCTTAACTTCGATGTGATATTCGCTTTTACTTTGGTCTATATAAGAATGTCCCGCCGGTGCAGTGACGGGTTGATATGCCTGATAGCCACCGTAAGTGCCGGTTGCCGGAATATAAGAGCTACCCTGCGTGGCTGCGTTCGCTTTCTCGGCAGTCTGGTCAAGCGTGCTGGACTCTTTATTAATAATGCCGAGTTTCTCAAGCACCCAGTCAATACCGCTGCGCAGCTTATTAAATGCCGTAAGCGGCAGCGTTAAGGCATCCGCCAGTCGTTGGCCGAACAACACACCGGCATCACGAAAACGGTTTAACGTTTCCTGCGATGATTTGACCGGCGCAATCAGGTTGTTAAACCAGTCCCATGCAGCTTTAAGTTTTCCGCCCAGCCAGTCAAACATCGGTTTAAGCGGTGCAAATAGTTCTGCTACTGGCGTAAAGACCGTGCGCAATCCTTCCATCACGCCGCCAAAAAACGCGCTGATGGGCTCCCAGTATTTACCGATGAGCAATGCCCCGGCCACTATTGCGGCCACGACAGCAACAACCGGCCAGGAGATCGCGCCAATTGCAGTAACGACGCCACCAGCCACCGTAGTAAATACGGTACCGAGCGCGGTCGCAGCGGCGATGATGGCATTAACTCCCGTTATCACCGGCCAGGCAATCAGCCCAATTGCCCCAATCATCCCCACCACGCCTAGCGCCACGGCGGTAATCAACCCCAGCGTCTGCGCGAGCTCTTTATTTCGCTGGATCCACTTATCAAGTTTGAGCACGTAGCCGGTCGCTGTCTGTACCAGTTTGCGTAATGAGGATTCCTGCTGGTCAAACAGGTCGGTGCCAACAGCCTCATACGCAGACTGAAATTCTTTAAAGTCGCCGCCGAGGTTATCCTGCATGACTTTAACCAGTTCCTCAGTTTTTCCGTCCGAGGCTTTAAATGCAGCAGTGAGTTGGTCCAGTTTTCCCGATTGAGCTGCGTTCATCAAAACAGCGGCGGCAGAACTGGCCTCTTCGCCAAATATCGTTTTCATGTATTCAGCGCGTTGACCGGTACCCAGCTTATTTTTTTCAAAACTGGCCTGCATTTCCTTCAGGATGGTAAATACAGGGCGGGTGTTCCCTTTACTGTCTGCCGTTTTAATCCCGAGCTCTTTAATCGCCGCGTAGGCTTGCCCGGTTGGTGCCTGTAGTCGACTTAAAATGGCACGGCTCCCAGTACCAGCCATTGACCCCGTAATTTTCGCATCATGTAGTGCACCAACCATTGCAGCAGCTTCCTCAATACTGACACCGGCATTTTTCGCCACCGGCGCGGTATAGGTCAGCGCATCACTAAGCCCGTCAAAATCGGCGGCGGTTTTATTCATTGTCATCGACAGGACATCACCGATGTGAGAGACCTGATCGTTAGTGAGCTGGAAGGCTGATTTCATCCCCATTAGCAAACCAGCGTTCTCTTCCATCGTCCGACGGTTAGCGAGCGCCATATTAAGCGTGACGGGTGTCGCTGCCTGAATTGCCGCCGCATCGCCGCCCGCTTTCGCGATGATAATCTGAGCACCGGCCGCATCATCGGCAGAGGCGGCAGTATTATCGCCCAGCAGTCGGGCTTGTTTTCGCAAAACCGTCATTTCTGCGGAGTCTTTCGCCACACCGAGTACAGCCTGTAACTCGGAATTTTTCTGCGCAAAATCATAACCCGGTTTCATCAGTGCAATACCGGCCAGCGTGCCGGTCGTCGCCATACCGACACCGGCGGCACCCATTGCGGCAGCGTTTCCGGCAAGCGCTTTACCGGCCTGATATCGCTGCTTAACCGCGTTGAGCTGTGCCTGTTGCGCGCTGACGCGCGCCAGTGCTTCACGCTGGCGATTAAGCTGCGCCGTCGTTTCGCTGATGCTGGTTTTTAACCGACGCTCGTCTGCCGCCAGGGTGCGGGTATTAATTCCTGCCTGGCTGAGTTCCTGCCGCTGGCGCTGTACGGCCTGCCGCAAGCTGTTGTGTTTGAGCTGGAGTGCTGCGGCGCTTTTACGGGCGGCATCCATTGCCTGCGCTTGCGCGCGTGTCGGCTGTTCAGTATTTCTAAACTGGATCGCCAGCGCGGCGGCTTCCTGTTTCGCTTTTTTCAGCTCCTGACCAGTAACGGCAAGCTGCGCACTGGCTTTGCGAAACCCGTCAATACGGGAGGCCTGGCCGTTAAGCTCACGCAGTGATTTTTGAGTGTCCCGGATATCACCAGACAGCGTTTTGCTCGCTGTCTGGATAGATTTAAACGGGCGGGTCGCCTGGTCAACAGCCTTGAGTAATACCTGCAATTTAACGTCGTTACTCATTCGTGTTTCCGCTTCGCTGTAGCGCTTTTTCGCGCCAGGTGGTGAGCTCGGTCAGGCTCATGGGATACAACTCTGATGGCGGCCAGTGAAAAATCACCGCGATATCCGCCATCAGGTCATCAACCGACAGGTTTTTCGGGAAATTTAATCCGCCAAATTCGGCGACAAAAAACCGATCACCTTTGTTGCCAGTGCCATCAAATCGGGTAAATCCATCATGACGACATCCGACTCGGTGAGTGACGGGCTGGTCATACGCGGAAGCACTTTAATCAGGGCATCCACTTCAGAGCGCGCAACGTCGGCCAGGCTGACACCGCGCAGGGTTCCGGCGTTGGGCTTCAGCAGAGTGATTTTTCCAATGACCTGCTCGCCGCGTTTGATCGGGTTTTCCAGGGTGACGATGTTTTCTTTGCTCATATGTTTCTCGCTGTTTACGGATTCGGGGTTAACCGGCCAGACATGCTGGCCGGGGAAAAATTACAGGCCGATATTGCGGCGGTGCTGGTCGAGTCGGTCGACGCCGTTCACCTTCTCAATCATGTTGAGGACGTCGATTTCGACCAGCTCTTTACCGTTCATGGTCAGCTTGTAGTACGTGCAGACCAGCGATAACTTGCTGCTGGTATCCTCGCCCTGTTTGCTCTCGCCGTTATCGACTTCCTTCACCTTGAAACGGGTCTCAACTTCCACCGCCACGGTGTCGCCGGTATCGTCCCGCTGGTAAGAGCCTGCATAGCGCAACAGCGTCCCGGTACCGACGGCACCATAAAGCGACCAGATCGCATCATCAGGGAAACCGCCGAGGGAAATCTCCATCGCCAGCGCGTCATCGTCGAGGCCGAAATCGACAGGGGCCGAGCCTGACATCCCGCCGCCCCGGTAGTTTTCCAGCTTACGGGTCAGCTTTGGCAGGGTGACGGACTCGATAACGCCGAGATAGCTGACGCCATCCAGAAACGTGTTCAGGTATTTGAGCTTGCGCGGCATTGCCATTGTTCAGGGCTCCTTAATTGCTGTTAACCGATGACACCAGATTCGCCAGGTATTTATCGGTAATGCGCTGGCGTAGCGTCAGGTTTTCGAGAGGTGGAACCGGCGTATAGTCGTAATCGATATACAGTTTCCCGGCTTTGAGGGTCGCCGCGTCGTTGGCCGATTCATCAAACCAGCAGGTCGCATCGACGATATAACCCGCCGTTTTCATCTCGCGGAATTTCGCATTGATACCCGCAACGATGTCTTTAATCAGCGTGGCAGTGATCGGCTTGTCGACCGCCCACATGTGACCAGCGGCCATGGTGTCGGCGATAACCTGCGCGGTGCGGGTGTAGTTCTCAAACAGGAACAGCGGGTCATCGGAGCAGCAGCGGTTACCCCAGAAGCGGAAACCGTCTTTGCGAATGAGCGTGGTGACGCCAGCCTCGTTAAGCAGGTCAGCATCGGTGCCGGATTCCTGCAAATCCCAGAAGACCGACGCGCTGATGCCGGTGACGCCATTCACGCCAACGTTTGACAGGGTTTTATGCCAGCCGGTGTCCTGGTCGATTCTGGCGCGCAGACCCAACGCGCGGGCGGTCGCCCAGACGGTTTCGGTCGCGTTCGCCGTGGTATCCCATGCCAGAAAATCCGGCCAGATAACCATTAGCTCACGCTGGCTGAAATTCTCGCGATAGAGCATCGCCTCGGAAATGTTCTGGCAATCCCAGGCGCTGATATAACCAAAGGCGCGCAGCTTCTGGCAAATCGGCGCAAGCGCTGTCGCAACCTCAAGGGAATCGAGGCCCGGCACGCCAAGGATACGCGGTTTAACGCCGGTGACAGCCTCCGCCGTGAGCAGTGCTTTCAGGCCGGTGTAATTGCCGCTTTCATCGGTGCCGCCGATGATATTAGAGATAGTCTGCACTTCGGCATCGTCGCCGGTCCCTTCCGCAACGCGCACAACGACAATGACCGGTTTCGACTGGTCGGCGATGGCCTGGAGAGATGCGGCCAGGGTGCCTTTTGTACCCGCTTTGGCAATAGCGCTTTGCACGCTGGTAATCAGCACGGGCTTATTGAGTGGGAAGGTGGCGGCATCGGCATCGCTGGCCGTGCAGACCATGCCGATAATCGCTGTGGATACGGTGGAAATGACGCGGGTGCCGTCGTTAATCTCGACAACCTGGACGCCGTGATGAAAATCGCTCATCCGTTTAACTCCGTGGTTAAGGGGTGAGCATTATTTTCAGTTGTGGGGGAAGCGGTGACGAGTCATCCCCGTTGGAACAGGGACAGTACAACAGGAATGACCGTCAGAGAGTCAGGCAACGCGGCTCCAGCACATCAGCAGGGTGTGGGCCTCCACCACGCTGAAAGATTTGCCCTCACCGAGGTTATCGGTTTTGCCGGTGGTCGTGTGTTTGTGCGGCGGTACAGTGACTTCGTGGTCGTGCTCTCCTGCGTCATCCGTTACGCCCAGCTCTTTCGGGTTAAAGAGCTGCCGCACATCGCCACCAATCTCCCAGGGGTCATCTTTACCAGCCACGCCGCCATGATTGTGCTTCCCGTTGCGCGTGGTCGTCAGCTTCAGCTCTTCCTGTTCGCTGGTCTCGCCTTTCACATCAACCTGCACAGCGGGCAGGTTAGCCCGCTGGAGGGTGACGGTATCGCTGCCGCCGGTGGTGCCCACGTTTGAGCCGTCCGCTTTCGCCACCCTGATTGTCAGATTTTCGCCGGTATACACCCATTGTGACCACGGCCAGCACTGGTTCGGGTCAACATGACGCGCGTAAAATTTCACGATACCCACGGGGTTTTCATCCTCCCAGGCGGCCCTCACGGCCTTTTCCACCGCCGTTTTTACGGCCGCGTTCATGGCATTTCGCACAGCGGCCGGTGTCGCCGCCAGTTCCACGCTGTCGCTGTCGGTTGCACTGCTGAGCCGGACAAATCCCTTTTTCTCCAGTGTGGCATCAGGATGGTCACGTGACTGTGCATGCTGGCTGAGCTGCTCATCGGTGTAATCCCTGACTTCGTTACTGACGTTTATCACATCCTCCACCGTCGCCAGCACCATGCCCGAGTCCACAATCAGCTCGACACTGTCCGCACTGTTAACCGCAATCCAGATCCGCAGGACAGTAAACCGCCCGGAGCCTTCTGCCAGCAGCGGTTTATAGGTCTCCGGCACACTGGCCACGGCCAGGCATTCACCGTCATCGTCAAACAACGCCGCCTCACGAATAGTGAAACCACCCGCTTCCGGCGGAATAATCATCTCGGCGGAGATGATATTTTTTTCGGCATTCTGCACCTTCAGACTGTTGAGCTGTGAACGAAAAACTTCGTTCACCAGTGCTTTCTGGTTCTTGTCCGGCACCGGCACACTGCCGTTACCGTCGCCGATGGCCATCGTCGTAAATCCGACTTTCCCGCCGTCGATAGCCGCTTTTGCCAGGCGCTCCGCACCGGTTTCAGTGATTAAGGAAAGGAATCGCTTTTCCATTCGTTGCCCCGTCATTCTCTTTCAGGCTCGCTTTCAGGGATGCCGACCTCTTCAGCCCCGTTAAACTCGTCATGCGTTTTCAGGCTGGCATAACCCTGCTGGAAAAAATTGTCCGCTGAGGACAGGTCCGGCGTAAAACTCCGGGTGATGTAGGTTCCCGGTGACAGTGCGTCATCGTCATTTTTCAGCAGAACATCCAGATACAGCAGGTTTTCATTGCCCCGGATACCGTCAATGGTGGCAAAGGTGAATATCTGGCTGACGCCGGAGACCTCCACCAGAAAACGGCCTTTCAGTGCTCTCGTCATGGGTTTGCTCCTTACAGCGTGGTGTAGCGCCACGATGAATTGATTAACGTCACCGTCCCTTCCGTCGCGATATTGACGCGCGACTGCCTCGGCAGGACCAGATTCAGCGGATAAGTACCCGGCGTGCTGTAGCTGTACAGCACCTGGTCATTAAATTTCACGGTCACTTTCGAGTTTGCCGCCACAACGAGATCGCCGTGATAGCGCCCCGCACGGCTGTAGTTGTAGCTCCAGTCGGTGCCGTTCAGCGGCAGAGCCGTACTGCCCAGCTCCGGGTGGGTCGAATCCCGCATGTCCGTGGAGGACTGCGTACCATCCCCGAAGCGAATGCGGTTAAAGTTAAAATCGTTATCCCGCATGGCCCCGACGGTGTACTGTTTCTCCACATAAAACACGTAGTTGGAAATGTTGTCGCGCAGCTTAATCCCCGACACATTGAGCTTGAACTGGTCGCTGTCGGTCAGTACCTCAGCGATATACAGTTTTGACTCGGCTTCATTGCCGTACCCGGCATGAATGTTATTCAGCCATCCGCCGTTAATTGTCAGCTCCCCGCGGTTAACCGACTTCTCAACCCGGATGGGCGGTCTGCACGGCGCACCCTGGGTGGCGTTGTTCAGCGACTGCGCCCACAGATACCCCACGACGAGATAAGCCCCGTCCACCGCATTCCCCGCGCGCTGCCCGCGATAGTTGAGCTTCGACAGGTCATTTGTTGCCGTAAACAGCTCGCTGGTATCCCAGCATTCCATGCTCTGAATACTGAGGAACGCGTTGAAGCCAAAGCGGGCAAACGCGCCGGGGTTCTGCGTGTGGACAGTGCCAACCAGCACGCGGGAGTTGCAAATCTCAAACGAGAACAGGTCCGGCGTATCGGCGGAATATGTCGGTGCGCCACAGATGGCATTGACCGAGCCGATATGGACGCTCGGGGAGTCGTGAATGCAGATGCGCCCCCGGCCACCGGCCCCGGTCAGCAGCTCCGGGAAATTCATGGTGCCGCAGCTGTCAATCAGCAGGCCGCCGGTATCTTCCGTGTGCGGGACATAATCCTCATAGGCGAGGACCGACACGTCATACATGTTGCTGAACACGTTACGCCACCGGTTATCCTGCGACCAGACAGACAGGATATGACCGAAGCCGGCACCGGTATTGCTGAGGCAGAAAGTCCGGCCACAGGCATTCGCCGCCAGCTTGGCTTTTCCGAGGTTCTGCATTGAGGGCAGGGTCTGGGTGATATCCGGCCAGTGAGCGCGCACCATGCTCATATCGGATTTGCCGGTGGAGTACAGCAGCGTACCGCCGTAATTCGTACCGTCCACATCCAGCTCAGGGCGGAACACTATCGCCTCCAGCCGGAGAGCATAATCCTCCCGCGTAAAATCCCGGGAGAAGGTCATCTCTGAGTTATCAATATCCAGCAGGAGCAGCGGCTTTCTGGCCTGCACAATGGTAAACCCCGCCCCCGGCGCAAGTGCAAACGTCCCGATGATCCCAAAGCGGGTGCCCTTGTACCCCTTACTGCGCCAGACGTCACTTTCCGAGAACTCACCGCAGCGGATATAGTGCATTTCCGCCAGATAAACGCGGGCATTGGGCGGCGCTTCAATCACCATCTGCGGCCAGCCAGTTCGCGAATGGGCAGCGGCTGCCAGCAGACAGTTTTTAAAAGCAGTGTCCTGCGGTGCATCCGTTTCATCCGTGGTTTTCACACCCGCCCAGCGCATCTGGATATTGCCCTTAAAATGGCGGTACCAGCGACGGCCCAGCGCATCGACAATGATGGTGCAGTTATTGTCCGGTGAGGTCACATCCCGGTCATTGCGCTCAAACTCACCGTCTCCGCCGTCAAACAGATGCTCCACGCCGTAACACAGAATGCGCGTGGCGTCCCCGTCATACTGGCGGATATAGGTATAGTTACCCTTGCCGATATTGTGAAAACCATCGGCAAAAATCAGGCTCTCGCGCAGGGCCGCATCGGAGGTATAAGCCCAGCGCCCGGCCCCGATGCCGCCGGAGGACTGCGGCGTCGATCCGGCAGGAACCGTTTTTGGAAAATCGCCCGTCCAGACCATCCGGTAGGCGCCCCAGATGATTTCCTCCCGGGGCGAGAGCAACGTGGCGCCATCCGTAAAGGTTTTTACTGCCTCAATTTTCCCGGAAAGATCGAGGTCAATCGCCTCACTCTTTTCCTTCAGGTAGCGGGTGCGGTTCGCCAGCTGTTTAATGGGCCGGTTAGCCACACCATCCAGGCCACCGGACACGCGCTCGGTACGCCCAATCAGGCTGATATCGTCTTCCCACGATGGTGACTCAAAAATATTTGCCATGTGTTTTACCTGTAATCAAAATTACCATCGTGAAAAATCATGCCGTTATAGAGATGCTCGTCGTCCGGCTCGACATCCTCCGGGTAGATATTGATGATTTCTCCGCTGCCAAATGAGCTGCCGGTCGCAACCACGCCCGCAGCCCTGGACGAAATATTCAGCTGTGCCAGATGACGGCTCAGGGGTTTAGCGTCATTGACCAGCCTGTCCAGTTCATCCAGCATGCGCGACGTCAGCCCAACCTCATTCACGTCCACCTCAAGCCGGAACGTGCCTGCCGGGTCGGCAATCTCCCACCACTCTTCCAGTGACATGGAGTAGCCCATTTTCTCAGTTACCCGTCGAATGGCGGCCACGGTCCCTTTACGCTGATGAAGCCAGAACGATTCACTGATGACGCTGCGTTTTTCGGCTTCACTCCAGGCCTCATCCCAGCTGTCCACCGAAAAGGCCCAGGCCAGATAAGGTAAAAAGCTCACCGGGCATTTTTCCGGATCCCACAGGTCACGAAGCGGCACAGAAAGCCCGTTGATGCCTGAACAGGCCTCAGCTAAACGGCGCTCAAGTGTTGATGTGCCAGGTGGCATCAGTGCATTACTCATCAGACCCCCCTACGACCACCGTCGCGGCGGTGCAGTAAGACGCCTGTGTTTTATTCAGCACCATATCGGCTAATGGCTGATGTAACTCAACACGCTGGACACCCTGAACATGAAGTGCGGCATACAGGGCTGATAAACGAATATCCCGCCCGAGTCGGCGCTGGGCGGTAATGTAAGCAGAAAGTTGCGCTTTTGCGGCCGCCAGAACCGGTTCTACTGCTGGCCCCGGATAGACATAAATAACGGCATCCACTGCATACTTCACAATCTCCACTGACTGGACTGTCAGCCTGTCTCCGACGGGCCTGACGCTTTCATCATTAAGGGCGTCGCTCACTGTCTGTAGCAGCTCGTCAGATGCGGTACCATCGCCTTCCCGCGAAAGAATAGTCACCATGACTTCTGCCGGAGCCGGGCTGATTGCCGATGCATCAGCGACTTTTCCGTCGGCGCTTAGGGCATGAAACTCATAGGCTCCTGTCGGCCCGGCGACACTCATCCCTTCAAACGCAGCAGGAATGCGCTGGCGTAAATCACTGTCGGACTCCATCTCTCCGGCGACAGCCGGGCTCAGGGAGGTATCCTCCGGGATGATTGTCAGGCGGCTGACATTGTTATTTGCCGCTAACTGGTCGAGGTCGCTTTTGATGGCATAAGCCACCATTCCGGCTTTGGCGGCTTCATTGATGCGCTGACGTAAAATCACCTCGCGATACGCATTTTCCTGAAGTACCTTTACGATGGGCTCAGATTCAAGGCTTAGCGCCCTGGCAATGGCATCCTGTTCCTCTTCCGGATATAACGAAATCAGCGTTGCCATTCTTTCCGCAAGCAAGGTTTCATAGTCCAGCGCCTCAATGACTTCCGGCGCAGGCAACTGACTCAGGTCAATAGTCGGCATAGTTTCAACTCACTGGAATGGTTAATGAAAGGCTCTCGCCGGTATCGGTAATTTGCCCGGTTACATCGACGATCATTTGTCCGTTAAACTGGTGGGTTGTGGTGATACTGGTCAGCCTGACGCGCGGCTCCCATTTGAGGATTGCCATGTAGCACGCCGCCATAATTTGCAGCTCAAGCGCCGGGGTCTGGGGCTGGTCAGTCATCTGCGACAGAAGCGAGCCGTATTCACGACGCATGACGCGGGAACCGACAGGCGTGCGCAGAATATCCCCGATGCTCTGGCTGATATGGTCCACGTCTGAAATACGCTCGCCGGTCGCACGGTTCATGCCGAGGTAACGGGCTGTCATTGGGTCCCCTCCGTCCATTCATCGCCACGCCTGATGCCGCCGTGCCCGTGTTTATCCACCTGAACACCGTTGGATGTGAAAGCGCCGCCGCTGTGATCGATGTTGCCGGACATCTTCCCGCCTTTTTTCACCTCCAGCGTGCCGGTCGTCAGCTTGTTGGTGCAGACCACCTCCGGTGTATCGAGGGTGACGCGGGTCGAGGCTTTGACCAGCACCACCGGCACGCTGACAGTAATCGTATCGGATGCGGTCACGTCGGCAGTTTTAATGCCGGTGACGGTCAGCGCGCCGGTTTCCGGCTCATAACTCATAACGGCACCGTCGGGAAACTCAACGTGCCAGGCATCCGCCGAGGCCGACGGCGCGGGGTTGTCGTCGGAATAAATACCCGGCAGCACAAAAGCAGTATCGAGCTCACCGCCGACGGCCAGAATCATCACCTGCTCACCAACAGAGGGAGCCCACCAGGTGCGGGAGCGCCCGGCCCGGTGAGTCAGCCACTGGAGCCAGTCGGTATAAATGCCGCCGGTCTGCACACGACAGCGCCCGGCGTCGAGGTCAGTTTCGACGACGATGCCGGTGCGGATCATGTTGCGTATCGCGCGGGCGAGTTCCTGGATAGATGCGAGAGTATTCATAGGGGAAAGGATGCCGTCGGGGTGTTCCGGCGGCAATCTGCGGACGTTTTGTCCTGGCTGGCACAACGGTATCGGTATCAGCCCGGATTTGCATGGCATAGAGCCAAACCTAATCTGGCAGGCAGCTCTGTGCCGGAACGGACATAAAGCGTTAGCCCGTGATTATTATCTGAATCGTATGTGGAAAGCAGTCGAACAATCTAGCGAGCAATAAGCCAACACATCACCTGTTCTTTATCTTTTACCAACGTATTGATGCAGATTTGAATGACAACATTCACCTCACCTTTTACTCTCATTAAATATAGAATTCGGCTTCTATCTATCGTCTCTACAAAGAAGAGCGCTAAGGGAACATTTCTATCGCTTAAAGAAAAATTGTCCCCCGAGACTGTTTGGATAACACTAGAAATATATCCACCCAAAACGAAATTTGGAACTGATGTTTATTTCTTTAATCACACTCTTTCACCCAACCCTTATACAGCTCAATTATTAGGTATTTATTAACTTTTAAATTATTAGTTATCTGGTTAAACCTAGCAAGAAATTATCCACCAAAGAAAATAGATAATCAGATGGCTCTAAAATTTCAACCTTCTTATTCATCATTGCAACAAGATCATTGTCACATAGATTAATAATTAGCTTGCCGTGCTCTCTCATTGCGCCTTGACACATCATTTCTGCAGACTTAGATATATTTCTCCTCGATATTATAAATGCAACACTTCTGAATGATTTTGGCGATAAATACTTCTCAGTGGTAAGTATTTGCTGCTGACCAATAGGATCGGAATAATTTTTGAATTCAAAAACCACATATCTACTTTTCATTTCATTAATTATAAAACTCCACATGTCCGTATCTGATTTAACCCTGCAAACCAAATCGTAACGATATAAAGAATCAAAAGTGCTAAGTTGAGAATGCCAACCTGAAAGTTGCGGCTCAAAAATAAACCTCAAAATCTCCTTACAAATTTTCTCATAAGAAGGACCATCCCCCAACGGAGTTTCTTCTAAGTCTTTTTTTAATCTTTTCGATTTATTTAGTATCTCACTTGAATATTCGTCATTAACCTTTTGTATTTTCTCTAAACTTATGGAATTAAAATCCAAACTTATATTTGAGGCCTGCTCTATCTTTACTTCATCTTTACCTGGCTCTAAAATTTCATCTAGTTGGCTAGCTAGTCCCGCATTAATAATAGATAGTTTTAAAATATCATTTCTATCATAAATAGTCACTCCGTAAACTTCTTCAATCGATCTCCGTATCATTGGAGATACTATACATGAAACCATCAGAAGCTTACCTTTTTTATTTAAAGCCAATGATTTCCTTAATAACATTGAAGCAGCCCTATTGAGCAATACTGCATTCTCCCTTTCACTCCTGTAAAACTTAACTTCAACAACAAAGTCACCCACTATATTTTTAGCAAAAAAATCAACCTCAAACTTCTCTTTTTGAGCAGTTGTATGTAGGCTATTAAAACCATATATCTCATAGCCACTTTCAGCCAATATCTCAGAGCAGAGTTTTTCAAAGTAAGTATAAACATCATGCGATTTATTCATCTAACTTGACCTTCAAAAAAACCAAAGACTCTCATTATAGCATGTAAGAATTCATTTTTTAGATTTTATCATTCAATGCATATTTCTTTTTTATTGCGCACTTAATTGTACATATAAAAACAACCCCAACGACGCCTACACCCACAATAAGAACAATTAATTATAAAGCCGTGAGTATATAACTTTCATTTATAAAGCTACAGCCTTACTCACGGAGATAGCACGTCCGCTCCTCGCTGCCAGTAAAAACTGTATTAGCTCAAATCTGAGCTGATACAGTTCAATCAGAGAGGTAGTCGATAATGACGCTTTCCACAAGCTGACAGTCATCGTCGGTAAAGCCCAGTAGCTGGCGCTGCGGATACTCGACGGCGGCACTTTTGGGGGATGGTTTATCCTTGAGTCCGAGCTGATGCACCCGGGCGATGCGCTGCACTTTCCCGGTAAATTCCACCACCGCCGCGCTGTCGTTACCGCTCGCTTTCATATAGCGGTTAGTGCGCAGTTTCGCGAACATCTCGCGCTTAATCCGGCCTTGCTTTGCCCTGACGGGCTGGCGCTTACGCGGGGCAAATGGCGAACCGTCCGGGGCTTTCTGCGATTTAATGCGCTGCTGTTGCCGCTGGCGCAGTTTCTTCGCAATGTCGGCGGTCATCCGACGACGCCCGGCAGGGGAAAGCGCCGCTATCAATCCGGCAAGCTTGTCCTCAAAGGGTTTGAAGTCATTCATCCCATTGACTCACCAGTTCGCCCTTACTCCACATCTCGACAGGGCGCGTCACCGGCTCCGGCGGTGGCGGCTCCGGGATGTTCTCAACGTACATTGCGCCGTCGGCCTCTTTAACCAGCGTGCGTTCGGTCAGCAACAGGCTGATGCTGACATCGAGGCTGCTGTCGTTATTGATGTCAGCGTACCAGGCAAATCCGTTTTTTCTCCCCTCGTCGGTTGTCATGATGTCCGGTTGATTGACGCGCAGCCAGGCCATAATCGGTGCAAACAACAGGTCAATATCGTCGGTAAAATCCGTGACCACGATGTTAAGCGTGTACCGCTTTTCAAACGACAGGGAGCGCGCCAGCGTCGCCGTATTGTTGCCATCATCCAGACGTAGGCGAAGCATGTCGGGGTTGGTACGCAGTACCGGCACCGCATCAGTTAAGGCTTTTCGCAGACTGTTGGGCTTTAACATCGATTTCATCCTGACATTGTTTAACTGTATCGACCTGGATTGCGCAGCTCTTCAGAGCGTTTTCGAGCTGGCGTATATCCGCACTCAGGTCGCCATTAGTCACCGGGTCGCTGCCCGGCATCGGGCAGGGGCTGACCTTCGGGCAGGCGTTGTAAACAATCACCGGCGGCGGCATTGGCACAGGCGGCGCGCTGGTGCAACCGGCGCACAGCATCAGGTAAATCAGCGCGATACCAGCGGCGAAACGCGTCATTTTCATTGAGTAACCTCGTGATAGTTTGTTCACGCCTGAAGGCCAGCAGGTTAGCCGCTGTGAGCTTGTCCCTCATGGCGACCTGCGCCAGCTCTTTACGTTGCGACTGCTCTGCGGCAACGTTGAGCTGATTTTTCAGCATAGTGATCGTGGTCTTCTGCGTACCGGCGACCCGGTTCGCACGTTCAAAAGAGGCGCGCAAATTGCTGTTATCGTGTCGCATCCACAGCAGACCCGCACAGGCCAGCGCCAGCAGGATAATGACTGTTTTCATGCGGATACGCCTCCGGCATCGCGCCACACGGCGACCAGCCTGTCGAGGCTGTGCTCGCTCTGACCGTATCCGGCCCCCGGCAATGAAGCCCAGATATTGCGACAACGGGAAATGGCGCGTTCAATGCGCCCCTGTTGCAGGTCTTCCAGCGCGCCACGCTCCCGAATAAGCTGAATGGCGAGCCTGTCCTGTGATGCCGGGCTGAAATCCGGCAACGCGAGCTGCTTTTTGTAATACGGCCAGAACAGATAAAGCTGCTGGTAACGCCCGGATGCCGTGGATTTTTCCCCGCGACGACTGAAGACCTTCGCCGGGCGGCCACCGGCAAACGGGTGATCGCGATAGTCGGTAAAAATCTCCGGCTTACCATCGATACCGGTGACAATGACGTCGTACCCGTTGTTTTTCGTCAGCGTGTGCGTCGCCGTCCCCTCTGAAAACGCCAGCGTGTCGAGGAATGCCGCGACGTTGGGGTGTGTCTTAATGACCGCCATCGCTTTCCCCTTTTTTAATCCTGCGCTGAATCGCAATCTCCACCGCCTGATAACCGGCGATACCCAGCATGGAACCAAATCCGCACACGGCAGCAGGCGGCAGGTCGGGAAACTGCACCAGTGCCACCCCGGCCACCATTGAGACAAAGCCACCCAGCAACATGCGACCAATAAAAAGCCGGGCAGTAATGGGCTCACCACCGGCCAGCACTTTACCAACGACAATCAGCACGCCGATCACAAAGAGTGACAGGACGCTTTTTTCACCTTCCGTCATGTGTTTATTCCCACAGATTAATTGTTTCAGTTACGGGGGATGACTGGACGTCTGGCAACTCGATCACAGTGCCATGCGGCAATACTGCGCCGAGCTCGGCTACCCCCGGATTTGCGGCGAGCACCGACTCGAAGACCCCCTCAGTGCGCCCGTAATACCGGGCGCAAATCATGTCGAGCGTGTCGCCCTGTTGCGCGATGGCCTGCATCAGATTTGGCTCACGATGCAGCGGGGTTTGTCCTGGACGCGTGATACCGCCCAGCGCATGTCCCGCCACAGCTCGTCGACCGTGGTGTCGATGCTGTCGGCTTTCTTGTCGCCTCTGGCGCTGGCGTCCACACCGCGATAACGCTCATAGAGCGTGGCGGTCGCCATTGAGGTGACGGCGCGCAGGTAATAGAAAACGCGCACGCTTTCGCCGTCGAGGTCGTCAGCCGGCACGTCGGCCAGCGTGTTAACCCCCCCGGCAATCTGCTGTTCCCGCCACAAAAACAGCTCGGCATTGGTTTCGGCGATGCCGGTTTTGATGGCCTCACGCAGCCGGGCCGGCGCGACGGTCTGCTCAAGTCGCATCCCTTCACGCACTCGTTTCGGGTCGATGTCAGGAAAGAAAAACGTGTTTTTAATCACCGGCTCATCGCTGGCAGGCGGCGGGATGACCACCACACCACCCGGCTGCGGCTCATCGTTCTTTTTAATAATCAGCGTCGTCATGACTACCTCTGAATAGGTGGGCGGTGGACGCCGGTCTCAGGTCGGGTAAAACACCCTCATCGACCGGCGTGCCGCCCTGGCGCGGGGCGCATTCTGTTAACCGGGGTTCTTTTTCGGTCGGCCACGTTTAACCGGTGCCGTGGTTTTCACGGCGCGCGGCGCGCTTGCCGGGGCTTTAACGACCGTTGCCGGTCTGGGCTTCAGCTCACGCTCAAGCCTTTCAATGTCTTTTTTGACGCCTGCCTGACAGTCGAGCTGCATCGCTCGCCTGAAGTGGGCCAGCGCGTCGGCGGGCTGTTTGTTATCCCGCAACACCTGACCGGTGATTTTGTGCAGTTTTGCGCGCACCTCGTCCGGCATATCGGCGGCGGCGGTCAGCGCCAGCGTGTCGAGCAACTGGCAGATGACGACCGGTTCACCGGCGGCATGGGCGCGCATGGCGGCGAGTGCCACCTCTTCGGTGAACATGTACTGCGGCGGTCGGCGGTGCCTGCCTGGCATGGTCAGACCGTACTTGAAGGCGTAGCGGGCGATGTCCATCGCGCCGCCGATATCGCCGACATCAAGACGCCACAGCATGACGGTCATCACGATGTCATCCTGCGCGCCTTTGCCCTGTTCCAGCACGCCACTGATCCACGGCAGATAGAACGGCAGCAACTCGCGCTTTTTCCTGGCTTTCAGCTCTTTACCAAAGATGGCTTTTAACGTGCGTTGGTCTGCGGCCAGCTTAACCAGCATCTGCTCGTAGGCAGTGGCATGCCGCAGCGGGTTATTTTCCCGCTGCGCGGTTTCAATGGCCGAGACCCGCATCATGTGACGCTGTGCGGGGCTCGTCATCGGTTAGCCCTCCGGTTGCGCGGCAGAGAAATCGCCCAGCTTGATATTTTCAATGAAGCACCCGGCAGCGTAGGTTTCGACCACATAATCGATGTTCATCGATTCGTAGTTTTCCACCTGGTCGAGCTTCGGGTTTTCGATGATGGAGCGGCGGTGACTTTCGTCCATGAAATAAATGGACAGGTTATCGAGACGCGTCACCATAATCGCGTTCGGCGGGAAATACGGCACACGCACGGCGGGCAGGTTGCCGATGCGTTTCTGGCTGATGATGATGTCAGCCGCCAGCGCTTCGGTGTTGGGCTGGTCTTTGTTGACGATGGGGAAATATTTGTCGGCCAGCAGCTTACGCCCCACAATCGCCACGAGCTCAGAATCTTCCTGATAAATCTCGTCAATCAGGTTGTCGGTGGCATCCATGACCAGCGCATCGAGGTTAACGTAATCGCCATTTTTACCCACGCGGATCACGGCGGAAACGACGTTTCCTTCCTCGTCGACGATTTTACTCATCACGCGGGTCGGCGCTTCATTACGGTATTTCTGCGGCCAGCCCACGGCGACATCCTGCAGCATCGGATGGGCTTTGCGGTCAGAGGTTTCGGCACGCTCAACGCCATTGAACCCGGCCATGATGAAATCAAGCGCCTGTCGCTGGATGATGGCATCGCGAATACGGCGCTGGAAGTCCTGGAAGCGCGCCCACAAATCCAGCTTTTTATACTTGAAGTGGAAGTCAAAGTTGACCTGGTCGCACTCGTATTTTCTGGACTCCAGCGCGGTAAAGTCGGCGGTTTTACGCTCCTGGCCGCTGTTGGTGTCCGTGGTGCTGGCGATGGTGCCATTGACGCCAACGCCAATTTTTTCACCCTTCAGCTCATCCACCGGCACGATGTTAATTTTCTGCAAAAAGGCCGAGGACATCTGCACGGTGTTCATCATGGTTTGCGTGACGGACGGCTCGACAGAGAATTTTTTACTCACATCGTCCGGGTCGATGCCGTTCAGCTCGGCAACGCGGGACAGATAGCCATTGAATTTAAAACGGGTTTCCTGACGCATAGTCTTTCCTGTTGGGTTAAATCGGGTTGTCTGACCGGGCAAAGCTGTTGCCCGGCGATAAATTCACGACCGTTTAGCAGTCAGTCAGCAGCTCATCACCTCCGCCACCGGTGGAGAGCTTGCGGCGGGGCTGCGTGGTGCTTTCGGTGTTATCCAGCGTGGTTTTTAACTGGCTGAATGCCTGGCGGGTCTGGTCGGCTTTACTGGTGACGTCCTGTTTCAGCGTCGCAAAGGCATTTTCCAGCGCGGCAAGACGCTGCTCCGTGGCGGTGAGGTTGTCCTGCACATGTTCAGTGACGGTCGTCACGGCTTCATGCACATCCTGAAAACGGGCGTCATCACTGGCCTGTTTGCGGCTGAAAATCGTCTTCACTTTGTCGCTCAGGGCGGTAAAGACATTTTCCGCCTGGTCTTCAAACTCCAGCTCGGCGAGGGTGGCAACAGAAATCAGGTTGCCCGGTGCAGCTTTGAAGCGGTTAAGGGGGTTAAATTTGGCCCCCCGGCAAAATTCGAGGTATTCGGTGCCGAGGCTGGCCGGGTCATCGGTCACCGCCAGGCCGACCAGGTAGCATTTACCGCTATTGGCGAAATTCGGCTGAATTTCCATTGAGGTGTAAACCTTCTGCAATTTTTTATTCATTGCGATCAGGTCATCGGTCGGGGTGATTCTGGCGAACAGCGCCAGCTTGCCTTTCAGTACCGAATCGTCGTCAATCTTTTCAGACTTCAGCTCAACCACATCGCCGTAACGGCTGAACGGGCCATCCGGCAGGATGCCTTTCAGGTGTTCGAGGTTAATGCGGCAACCGTAGACGCGGGGGTCAAAGGTCCCGGCCATTTCCTGAATATCCGTCGCGCTGATAACGCGGCCGTCACAGGTATCGCCTTCGACGCCGATGCGAAACCATTTTGAAACTTTTTTTGCCATTGTCAGGAGTCCTGATATCGGGTTAACGGGTCGGGGTTAGTTTCCCGACGTCGCCGCCCACCCGCCATCTGTCCCGGATGGCTTATCCCTCACACAACAGCACCTTAGCGATTCGCATCACCCGTTTCTTTAGCCTTACCCTGTATCAATCACGGCGAGGCATCCATGACCATCACCACCGACACCACTTTATTAAACGACCCTCGACGCCAGGCGGCTTTACTGTACTGGCAGGGGTTTTCCGTGCCGCAGATTGCCGACATGTTGCAGACCAAACGCCCGACGGTGCAGAGCTGGAAACAGCGCGACCAGTGGGAGGAAACCGCACCGCTGAACCGGGTCGAAAGCACCTTAGAGGCCCGGCTGATTCAGCTTTATGCAAAGCCCAACCTGACACCCCACGATTTCAAGGTGGCGGATTTTCTGGCCCGACAGATGGAGCGCTTTGCGCGCATTAACCGCTATGGCCAGACCGGAAACGAGGCTGACCTTAATCCCAACGTGGCCAACCGCAACAAAGGCGACCGCAAAAAGCCGACAAAGAACTTTTTCAGCGACGAGGCTATCGAAAAACTGGAAGAGATTTTTTTCGCGGAGTCTTTCGAGTATCAGCTCCGCTGGCACCGCGCCGGGCTTGAGCACCGCATTCGCGACATTCTGAAATCGCGCCAGATTGGGGCGACGTTCTACTTTTCCCGCGAGGCGCTGCTGCATGCGCTGAAAACCGGCCATAACCAGATTTTCCTGTCGGCGAGTAAAACGCAGGCGTATGTATTTCGTGAGTACATCATCCAGTTTGCCCGCCGGGTTGATGTGGAGCTGACCGGCGACCCGATTGTTATCGGCAACAACGGCGCAAAACTGATTTTTCTCGGCACCAACTCCAACACCGCGCAGAGTCATAACGGCGACCTGTATGTCGACGAAATTTTCTGGATCCCTAACTTCCAGAAACTGCGAAAAGTGTCGTCGGGCATGGCCTCACAAAGCCACCTGCGCAGCACCTATTTTTCGACACCTTCCACCCTGGCGCACGGCGCTTACCCGTTCTGGTCGGGGGAATTATTTAACCGTGGCCGCGCCCGCGCCAGCGAGCGGGTCGACATCGATATCAGTCATGACGCCCTCGCCGCTGGCGTGGTATGTCCTGACGGCCAGTGGCGGCAGATAGTCACCATTGAGGATGCGCTCGCCGGGGGCTGTACGCTGTTTAACCTTGAGCAGCTCCGGCAGGAAAACAGCGTCGACGACTTCCGTAACCTGTTTATGTGCGAGTTCGTTGACGACAAGGCGTCGGTGTTCCCGTTCGAGGATTTGCAGCGCTGCATGGTCGACAGCCTGGAAGAGTGGGAAGACTTTGCGCCGTTCGCCGACAACCCGTTCGGCTCCCGCCCGGTATGGATTGGCTACGACCCCTCGCACAGTGGCGACAGCGCCGGGTGCGTGGTGCTCGCGCCGCCGGTTGTCGCCGGGGGCAAGTTCCGCATTCTGGAGCGTCACCAGTGGAAAGGCATGGACTTCGCCACACAGGCCGAATCCATTCGCCAGCTCACCGAAAAATACAACGTCGAGTATATCGGTATCGATGCAACCGGCCTCGGTATTGGTGTTTTCCAGCTGGTTCGCTCGTTTTATCCCGCCGCCCGCGATATCCGCTACACGCCGGAAATGAAAACCGCGATGGTGCTGAAGGCAAAAGACGTTATTCGCCGCGGCTGTCTCGAATACGACGTCAGCGCCACCGACATCACCACCTCGTTTATGGCTATCCGCAAGACCATGACCAGCAGCGGGCGCAGCGCCACCTATGAGGCCAGCCGCACCGAGGAAGCCAGTCACGCGGACGTCGCCTGGGCGACCATGCACGCGCTGTTAAACGAACCGCTTACCGCTGGCAGCGGCCAGGCAACATCATCCATTCTGGAGTTCAACTGATGAGCAAATACAAAGGCCGCAAGCCACAGCCACAAAAGCGCCCGCGCAACATGAAAGACAGCGCGCCCCAAAAAATGGAGGCGTTTACCTTTGGTGAACCGAGCGCCGTGCTCGACCGCCGCGATATTCTGGATTACGTGGAATGCGTCAATAATGGCCGCTGGTTCGAGCCACCGGTCAGCTTTAACGGGCTGGCAAAAAGCCTGCGCGCCGCCGTTCATCACAGCTCGCCGATTTACGTTAAGCGTAATATTCTGGCCTCAACGTTTATTCCGCACCCGCTCCTGTCACAACAGGACTTCAGCCGCTTCGCGCTTGATTTTCTGGTGTTTGGCAACGCGTTTTTAGAACTCCGAAAGAGTGTCACTGGTCGCCCGTTGAAGCTGGAAGCGTCACCGGCGAAATACACGCGGCGTGGTATTGAGGAGGATGTCTACTGGTGGGTGCCGTCATTCGACCAGCCGCACCCGTTCGCGCCGGGATCCGTATTCCACCTGCTGGAGCCTGACATCAACCAGGAGCTGTACGGCATGCCGGAATATCTCAGCGCTCTAAACTCAGCCTGGCTGAATGAAGCGGCGACGCTGTTCCGTCGCAAGTATTACCAGAACGGGGCTCATGCGGGTTACATCATGTATGTGACGGACGCCGCGCAAAGCGGTACCGATGTTGAGGCGCTGCGCGATGCGATGCGCAGCTCGAAGGGGCTCGGCAACTTCAAAAATCTGTTTTTCTACGCACCGCACGGAAAACCGGACGGCATTAAAATTGTGCCGCTCAGCGAGGTGGCCACGAAAGACGACTTTTTCAATATCAAGAAAGTCAGCGCCGCCGACCTGCTCGATGCGCACCGCATCCCGTTCCAGCTGATGGGCGGTAAACCCGAAAACGTCGGCTCGCTCGGTGACATAGAAAAGGTGGCAAAGGTGTTTGTCCGTAACGAGCTCATCCCGTTACAGGACCGGATGCGTGAGGTCAACGCGTGGGCCGGTCAGGAGGTGATCCGGTTCAAAAGTTACACCCTCGACACCGAAAATGACTGATTTCCGCCGCCTCCGGGCGGTTTTTTCTTACCCCCACGCCTGACCGCCTCAGAAGCCCGCCACACCGTCGGACACCCCCGCACCACCCACAGATACCCGCGCGGCACTGCGACGCGCTCAGGCGCTGAAAATAAATGCATAAATGTAGCCTGGCGCGCAGTGCTTTCCCCGCCTCGCCTGCCCGCTTCGTGGGTCGGAATTAATGCAGTTGCATTCATCACCCACACCGTATAAACACTATAGTCGGGTGACAAATCCTGATTAAAAAAATGAATGCAAATTCATGCATCAAGCAAATGCATGACCTACCTAGAATTTAATGGTATTCAACAATACGCGAAACGCCACACATTTTGTTGAAATAGCAGAGACTTTACCTTTATCTTGTTTTCTAGTCTGAGTTTCAAAGTCATCACCAGTTATGATATCAAAAAGCTCATTATGAAAACCTCTTAACTTTGACTCAATTTCTTTTCTTTTAAGCCTAGACACCTGTGAAACATATATGGTTATAGTCGAATTTATTATATTTAAACTCGCTTTAATTCTCATTTCCTCTTCTAAAAGAGATTTAGCCGATTTTTTTGAATAACCTTTCAACCAATAACTTATTGCATCTGTACGCAATTCGTTAACTACATCTGAAATGCTCTCAAGAAGTTTAGTTTTAGCCTCTCTCTTAACAACAGAGCGCCAATGTATTTTATTATAAATAAATGCAGCCGTAGCAGCGCACGTTGTGCTTATCAAGGCAGTGATAAGCGAAGATGATAAAAGAGGAGCCTTAGGTGGGTTTTGTATTGCATCAACAATGTTCGAACTGGCAACCTCAATTACGGTACCAATATCTTTCACCGGATGATTGGAACTCAAGACTTCTGAATTATCCGTCTTAACAATCAGTAAATTAGGTGAAAAATCACTAGAGTTTTCACCTAAAGCAAATATCGTATTATTCGGCAGTTGGTTCATATTGTTTTGAATTAAACTGTGCCTCTTTGATATATTGTTCTATTTTCTTTTTATAGAACTCGAAGTCAGGGTTAGTATATTTAATTTCAATTTTAGCAAGTAACTCATTTGCTTGCATGTACCCATATTTCACCATGCCCGCAAAGCCTTCCACTAAAAAAGACGAACCATATCCTTCGACATCATCATCGATGACTATCTGTAGTTTTTCCCCGGAGTGCAGCGAATTAAGACGATTCCGTAAAAAATCCTCTCTGAAACGTTCGCCACTTGCCGTCCCGTCGCTACGGTATCGGCCTCTAGGGACCTTTGAGAACTCTGAACCAATCTTCAATGTTTTCATGAGGCTGGCAACCAATTTAACAATCATAGCTTTGTACTCCATACTATCAGTGTACCACAAACAGGTAGAGTGAAGCTTACTGATTTTACCTCAATTTTGTTATTGTGCTGTGAATATTTGTAAAGTCCTTTACCACTCATAATGGAAAGATAGCCTTCGCCTCTTTGCTTGATGAATTCCAACAAATCCTGCAGGCCTTTACCTCTATCTATCTCACCGGTGCTAGAACGTTTAATTTCAACAGCCGCTTTTAATAATTGCTCATCTCTTTTACGCTCTGCCAGAGGTAACCTAGAAAGATAACTCAATACTTTTTCATGAATTTTAGATTCAGGTAGTGAACCAGGAATAGTTATCCCCTGATCGTAAAAAACCACCTTTATAACTCTATTCTCACCATCATATGAAGCTGTCAAATACCATTTTTTATCATCTTCATGATACCCTTTATTGTCAGGATATGCATGATGAACAACATTTGTAATAGCCTCAGATAATCCACTATACAAAAACGTCCATTTCCCTAAATCTTCCCCAACGATACGTTTTATTTCTCTTTTCAGATGTTGAGTTTTTTCATCATCATGCAAATGACCTTTCATATATTTTACAAAACTAATATTGCTTGGTTCTTTTTCTTTTTCAAGCTCGAAACTATCTTTATTACTAAATAAATCAAAAAAGCCTAACTCATCGAATTGAGAAAGTATGTTTTTATCCCAAGATTTAACTTTTGGTCGTAAACGCTTCCTTACAGAGTCATCCCATTTTGATAACTCCGCCGTTAACACCAAAGCAGCAGAAGCAGATATGTATCGTATCTTTGAAAAATCAACAAAACAAAGGCGGTAACATTGATTATTAAACATCTTACGCCCTGTAAGATGTCTTATCGTTTGTATCGCCTGCATTGTTCTATGATAATTGTTTGAAAAATTCATTACTGTTGGTAATGTAAGAAAAAGATCTCTATTTCTCTTGATTTCGCAATCCAATCCACTTTTAATTTGGGCAGTGATCCAACGATTAATTTTAGATGCTTTTGAAATAGGGGTGATTTTGGCGCGACCAGCCTCCAAAATATCTCTTCCCGTGCGATGTAAATAAGCACGTAAGATATCTCTATCTCTCTCTCTTTTGGTTATTTTTTTCATTTCGCCCCCTCAGGAAATCGTCGCATTTAACAACGTTTTCGCACCTTTTTCAATTGGTTGTATCAAATTTTGTAGATAGTACGAAACTAAAGTCTTTTCGCTTTAACTCGCGCTACCCCCCTCCCCCAAGAACTCCGAGTTAAGTTGGATAATTTATTGTTTATCCTTAAAAAATGTTTTTTGTACCACCCACGAACCAAGTTTTGAAGTGCCCAGGACTGCCGGTATAGCTGCTTGTAACGAATGAGCGCAGCAGCTAGTGTTCTGCTTTGTTCATCTGGATAGAAGGCGCATCAAAATACGAGCTCAACTTATGATTACCCTATATCTGTAATCCCCATAAAAAACAACCCCATGCTATAAAACACAGGGCCCAGGCTTGCACATTTTTCAGGAACTAACGCCAGCTCTCGTCTTCCCACACTTCCTGAAGGATACCGTCCAACGCTTCACGGTCTGACTCTTGGTCAAACCCCACCAGTTCAACGCCCGTCATAGACCCTTTTTTTACCGTCACTCTCGTTGATGGGAAAATTGATTGCACCCGTCGAGTCAATTCGCACTGGAAAGCATCGACAACTTGCTGCCCAATTTTTTGGTCTTTATCCAACGTGATGTTAACCCTCACTTCGCCCCCTTTTTTTAATCTTTGTTCAATAGGAGCGGGAGCGAAAACTACTGAAAAAGAGTTATTTTTCATCAAGTTCCCTCTCGCAATTTCCGCAATTAAATTCAAAGCAATTTCACGATCTCTTTCCTGACAAACACACTCTGTCGTCAGACGCGCAATCATCTCGACCCGTTCAATCATGACTTGCTCGTTTAACTCTCTATCCACACAACCTCCAATACGCGAAACTGTATAAATATACAGTACCACGTCTCTATAAAAAGATGAAAGAGAAAAGTGACACTACAAAATGACGTATGTGCATGATATGGATATGGATTAGTTACGGTCTCGACTTAGTAATTGACGCTAACCCCGCAACTCGTTCTAGGATTTTTCTGGCCTGTGCCCGGTGTGAAGGTGCTGCCGGGAAAATTTCTCCGGTTGCGGAACCACGGAACCATTTGCCATTTATGCAGCTTTTGCCACCGGATATCAGGTGCAGCGCCTCACCCCGGCTGATGGTTTCGCCGGTTGCGAGCAGAATATCGTCTATTGTTCTGTCAATTGCAGCGCTTTGTTTACCCGTTCCGTGGACAAACTCCCGCCTTGTGACTCGTTTCTTATCCCTGAGTCTGGCCGTTAACATCCTCCTTTCAGTTCTGCTCAACGGTTTGGATAAATCCAGCCCCGGCGGATCGCTTTCGCCTCCCGTACAGTTATTGACAGAACTCCGAGAGGGCGCAGGAGCGCCCTTAACGTCAACGGCCAAATCAACGGCACGCTTCGGCACAATTTTCCACTGCGTTAGCCGGGTTAAAATCGGGGTGTCAGCGCCGACGGCGGAATCGTACACGCCACGAATGCAGACAGTTTCCTCGCCATACTGGTTAAACTCGGCCCGCGGTTCATACAGCGTGCGCACCTGTAAATCATCGCGACGGACAAACGGGCCTCCCTGCGCATTAACGTAACCAGCCCAGTCACCGGCGTCAGCGGCATCATGAACGGCGGCAAACTCAACGCTTAAACCGTGCGCGGTCTCGGTATCAGCGAGACGACGTAACTCACGATATACCGTCACCGGCGCGCCACCGATAAACTGAAATTGACGGATGTGCCAGCGAGCCGCCCATGCAGATACTGCAGGGGCTGTCTCTTTCAGCAGTTCACCGCTTTCGTCATCGGTTTCACCATCGAGAGCATAGCCATCGATATTTTTCGAAATGTATTTAGCAACATAGCCGGTAGCGCTACCCTTTTCCGGGTCAATGGCCTCGGCATGAAAGCGCGCTTTTTTGGCTTTATCGCTTCTCAGTTCGTGGCGGTCTTCCTCCCACGCATAATCACGGATGATAAGGCGCACGCGCTCGACGTCTTCCGGCAACATGAACATAAGCATGTGCCAGTGCGGCGTTCCGTCGTGATGAGGCTCGGCAACACGTATGCCGAAAATGCGGATTTCTTCCCGATGCAACTTGGCGCGAATTCGCGCCCAAAGTCCGGTGAGATAATTCTGCGTGTCCGACGGGCTGGCTCCGTTCCATTTGCTGTTACGGTATCCCGCTTTAGTCGTGGCGTGATATTTAGATGGTGCTGTCAGGGTGTAAAACTCCCCGACATAACCGAGCTCATTGCAGATATTTTCAAACCCACGGATGCGGGTCATCAGTTCGCAGCGGCGTATCGCAGGGTTAGCGACCGAACCGTCGTATTTTTCAATCAGGCTGATGCGGTTGCCGTCTTCGTCTTCGAGATCCAGCCCCTTGAGAAACTCACGCGTGCGGCGCTTCTGCTCGCGCCAGTCTGTCACGCAGTTTTTACTCGCGTAGGCGTGCTTTTTCTTGCTGACGTTGCCGACTGCAATTTGTAGGTGTTCGCGCCATGCCGATGCGACACGACGCAGACGATTACGCCACCATGACTCAGTAAACATACGGATAACTGCGGGGGCGATATCATCTTTGTTGAAGTATTTATTTGCCACGCGCTCCCAATGGGGAGGCGTGACATTGAATTGCAGAGAAATAAAACCAGCGTGCATGTACCAGGTGTAAAGCGTTTTGAGCTCACCAAAACCTGAATCATCAATATTTGCCAGCTCAGAACGAATAAAGTTAGCAATGTCACCGGCCAGCAGGTCAACATCGGCGCGCGACATATCAGGAAGACGGTTATATCTGGCGACAAGATTAACCATACGTGATGCCAGATATTGCATGAGTCGGGTATCAAAATGACCACCGAAAACGGCGGTTGATACATTGCTGTTGATACCCGCGCTCTCGTATTTTTTTGCGACCAGTTCAAGACGCGGCAATGCCTTTTTGCAGAAACTGATTAAAAAAGCATTGGCTCGTTGACTGCCCTGATTTTGCTCCAGCACCGTAGCGGTGCGATAAACGTCAAAGCGCACGCACTCGGGCTGGAGAGAAAGCTCTTTTCTCGCATGCAGCAAAGCCACGAACATACGATCGCGGCGATGCTGTTGGTCATAGGTAAGATATGGGCTGGCTATTGCCGACCGTGGAGCATTCCACGGAAAAGCGAATTGAACAGCCAATTCATACCCCCGATAGTGCTTTAATTTAAGCTCGGCGATTTGCTGGCAGGTCACGCAAAAGGCCACGCCTGGAATCGCAATACGGCGAGCTTCCGGGATTGGTGCGTCACATTCCTCACAGAGAAAGCGGGAAGGCGCAGCGATACGGCTGCGCGCGTTGTTGATGAGGCGTTCGCGGTCTTCTTGCTCGCGCAGTTGTGCTAAATCCATTGCGTCGGCCACTAGTGGATCTCCATAGCCTGATGGCGGTAAATTTCGCTTTCCTGCAACAACAGCTCCAGTGCCTCGTTAATGTCGAGTTGGTTGGTTTTAATGTGGTTAGCGAGGTTAACCATGCGGCTTGCCATAATTTCCGCACGCGCGCGGCGCTCTTGCATCCTCGCGTCCGTCAACAACTGGTTAAGGCCAGACTTATCTACTGTGGTTTTAGTGGTACGAGTTGCGGTATTACACATAATTGACTCTCCTGATTTCGGGCAATAAGAAGCCCGGCGGGTTTACGCCATTAAATTTCTGTTTGGATTAATTCGGCATGGTTAGCCGTTTGGGAAATAAGCTCACTACTGCGCGAAAATGGTTCATAGCTGTAATAAGCGCCTTTTTCTCGTCAGTAGTCAGCTCACTTAATTCGAGCTCATGACGAGCCGCCGGTATTTTTGCCAGAAAGAAAATAGCGGCCAGCGCCCGATTATTTTCTTCAAATTGTGGGTCACGTTTATCGCGCATATCATCGACAAAACGCTCAACCTCTTTCCAGCTATCGCCCCAATATCTCGCGCGCAATTCAGCCACATGATTAAGACCGGCGAGACGCTCACCCGCCTTTAGCGGAACAGTCGTGGAAACAGCTTCGATAGCCATGATTCCCCCTGCTTTTGAGTGGAGAGGCCAGCCAGTAAATCAGC
>NZ_JBCNNS010000039.1:0-34672 GCF_039594335.1 Raoultella sp. | reverse complement strand
TAAGATCCTGTCGTACATTAAGATTGCCCGCGAAGAGGGGGGGCAGATCCTGACCGGCGGAGAGCGCGCCAGTATTGCGGCAGAACTGGATAATGGTTACTACATTCAGCCCACCCTGATTAAGGGGTGCAATGATATGCGCAGCTTCCAGGAAGAGATTTTTGGCCCGGTCATCGGCGTCACCACCTTTAAAGATGAAGCGGAAGCGCTGGAAATAGCTAACCAGACTCAGTTTGGTCTCGGCGCCGGCGTCTGGACCCGCGACAGCAATCTGGCGTACCGAATGGGGCGTGGGATTAAAGCCGGTCGCGTCTGGACCAACTGTTATCACATCTACCCGGCCCATGCCGCGTTTGGTGGCTATAAACAGTCAGGCGTTGGTCGCGAAACCCATAAAATGGCCCTTGATGCCTATCAACAGACGAAAAACTTGCTGGTGAGCTATAGTACCGCGCCGTTAGGGCTGTTTTAACCGGGCGCGTCATTATCCGATCCTGTCCCTCTGACAAAACCCGCGACCCAGGCATAAGGTCGCGGGTTTTTTTATCCCTGCATGGACACCATCTCCTGGGGAGGTGAGCAGCAATAAGATAGCTCTGCCAATAATGCTAAGCATGGGAAAATCCGAATCTGTTATCCCATCACTGATAAAGATTTAACCCTGAGTCGATTCCAGAAAGCATCTCATGTGCTCTGGTATTGCCCATATCATATCGTATGGACACCCAGGTACCGATTTCGCATCCTCAGGAACAATGCAGGCAAAGAGGTTTACGGGCAAATAAGGATCAAGTGAACAGCTCGGGAGAGAAGTGGTCGAGCGGAATGTCCAGATTGCTCATGTCTATTTACTGGTAAAAGTCCCGCCACGTCTTTCTATTTCGCCTGTGCCAGGGGAGTTGAAGGGCAAAACGTGTTCAGTCAATTTCCCTAACTGCGGAGGAACAGGTTGTGGGGACATCACTTTTAAGCACGGGGTTACTGGGTGAATACCGTCGCTATAAATGAAGAAATGATAAGAAAATGCGTGAAGTATCAGGAAAAGGATGAGGTTGAAGAGAGCCAGCTTTACTAAAACTTTACTAAAAGAGGTGTGAAGGTAAGGTGTCTTTTATTGTCACGCCGCCTCTGTTTCGCCCCGGCGCCGCCCGCCTGAACCGCTGTGAAAATGAAGGTCTCCAGTCATCTGCCGATGCTGAAACATGTTACCGCCAGCAGCGCCGCCGCAGCCGAAAGTATCACCTTCACCGCCCGATACGTGCAAACGGGAGACACCGTGACGTCCGGGCGGGTTAACGCTCTGGCGACCTTCGCGCTCGAATACAACTAGAGGGCATTCCCGACGGTGAGTGGTTGAGCGGCCAGCGCCTCTGCCTGCCAGCAGCGAGCCTCGATCCCGTTGCCGAGCGGACGTAGCGGCTGCGGTTTCTCACAGCCCGCGCTGGCAAACGGGCAGCGATCGCGGAAGTAGCAGCCTTCGGGCAGATGGCGGTTACCGGGTAATTCCGTGTTGCGTGGCGCTTCGCTCAGCGCCGAGCCGATACGTGGCACCGAGTCCATCAATAGCCGGGTATAGGGATGGGCCGGGTTATCGAGGACCTGGCGCGCCTCGCCCGTCTCGACGATTTGCCCGAGATACATCACTGCGACGCGATCGCTCATGTGGCGTACGACGGATACGTTATGCGAAATCAGGACATAAGTGAGGTTCTGCTGTTTTTGCAGCTCGACCAGCAGATTGAGGATCTGCGCCTGTACCGAAATATCCAGCGCCGAGGTCGGCTCATCGAGCACGATAATATCCGGTTTTGCCGACAGCGCGCGGGCAATAGCAATGCGCTGGCGCTGGCCGCCGGAAAACTCGTGCGGTAAGCGGTCGAGATACTCCGGGCGGATACCTACCTGCAATGCCAGCTGCTCTGCCAGATGGCGTCGGGCCTTTTCAGTGGGGCGCGACTGGATCCACACAGGCTCGGTGATAGTGCGCCATACCGGGAGGCGTGGATCCAGTGAGGAGAGCGGATCCTGAAACACCATCTGCATACGCCCGCTGCCGGACGCCGTCGCGCGCTCAAACTGGCCGTGAGAGGGCTTAAGCATGCCCATCAGCAGTTTGGCAAGAGTGCTTTTTCCACAGCCGGATTCGCCGACGATACCTAAGGTTTCGCCGCGATATGCCGTGATATCCAGTCCGTTTAGCGCATACACCCGTTCGACGACTTTGCCGCGCCAGTTCTTACGCGCCGGAAAGTTAAGATGAACATCGTTCAGTTTCAGCAACATCTCAGACATGCGTTTTCTCCCGTTGCGGGTACCAGCAGGCCGCCTGCTGCCCGGTCTGTTCTATCGGGCGCAGCATCGGCGTGATGCCGCAACCCTCACCGGCGGCAAAGCAGCGTTCGCGAAAGGCGCAACCGCCCGGTAATCGCGCCAGATTCGGCACCGTGCCGGGAATCGAGCGTAGCAGCGAACGCGGCTCGCCGTTATCCGGGGCGCTGTCGAGCAGGCCCACGGAGTAGGGATGCAGCGGATGATGCAGCACCTGCTGAGTTAAACCGCTTTCAATCACCGCGCCGGCATACATGACGTACAACCGATCGCAGACCTGTGAAACTACCGCCATATCGTGGCTGATAAACAGCACTGCAGTGCCCGTTGCCAGCGCTTTCTGCTTTAGCAGGCGCAGCACCTGGCGTTGAACGGTCACATCCAGCGCGGTGGTCGGTTCATCGGCAATCAGCAGATCGGGTTCGCAGGAAAAGGCGATGGCGATCATTACCCGCTGGCGCATCCCGCCGGACAGTTCGAAGGGGTAACGCTCCATCACCCGCTGCGGATCGGCTATCTGCATATCCGTCAGCAGCGCGACCGCCCTCGCACGCGCCTCGCGGGCGGAGAGGGGCCGATGCTGACGAATAACATCGACCATCTGCTTGCCGATCCGCCGCGTTGGATTCAGCGCGGTCATCGGCTCCTGAAAAATCATCGCCACCCGGCGGCCACGGATGTCGCGCATCTCTTTCTCTGATGCGGTGAGAATATCGTTACCCATCAGGGTCACCTGACCGCTGTGAATCTGATAGCTTCCCGGCGGCAGCAGACGCATCGCCAGCATGGCGGTGACGGATTTGCCGGAGCCCGACTCGCCTACCACGCCAACAATTTCGCCGCGGTCGATATGCAGGGAGACCGCATTCAGGACATGTACTTCTCCCTGATAGACAGGGAAGCTCAAACGGACGTTGTCGATTGTCAGAACCCGGTTACTCATGCGTTGCGTCCTCCGGACTTCGGATCCAGCAAATCCTGGATCCCATCACCAAACAGATTAAAACCGACGGCGGTGATCAGGATCGCCGCCCCCGGAAAGGCGCAGTACCACCACTGATCGAGAACGTAGTTGCGGCCGTTTGCCACCATCGCGCCCCACTCGGCGGTAGGCTGTTGCGCGCCGAGGCCGATAAACCCGAGCGTCGCCGCCATCAGAATGGCGCTGCCGATATCCAGCGATGCCTGCACCACCAGCGGCGGCAGGGCGTTGCGTAAAATATGCCAGCTGATCAGGTGCCAGCGGGAGGCGCCGAAGGTCAGCGACGCTTCGACGAAGCTGTGCTGGCGAACCACCAGCGTCTGTCCTCGCGCCAGACGGACGTAAAACGGAATGCGCACAATGGCGATCGCCAGCATGGCGTTGAATAAGCTTGGGCCTAACGCGGCGGCCAGCGCCATTGTCAGCACCAGTGAAGGGATCGACAGCATGATATCCATCAGTCGCATGATCAGCGCATCGCTGCGCCCGCCGAGCACGCCGGAAAGGCAGCCCAGCAACGAGCCGCTGATCCCGGCGATCAGCACCACCGCCAGACCGGCGGCGATCGATTGCCGGCTGCCGATCAGCACCCGACTGAACAGATCCCGCCCTACCTCGTCGGTGCCGAACCAGTGGGACAGCGACGGCGCCTGCAGGCGGGCGGTGAGATCGATAGCGTTGGGATCGTGCGGTACCAGCCACGGCGAGAAGATCATCAGAAACAGCATGATCAGCATAATGGCGCCGCCAATCAGCGTCAGCGGGCTTTGGCGCACCAGCCACAGACGGCGTTTCCATACCGTGTGACGGCGGGTTTTCTCAATAGCGCCGGGGCGTTCCTGGGTCATCATCACTTAGTTTTCTCCCCGACCCATGCGCGGGTCTATCCATAAATAGAGCAGGTCGATGAGCAGATTGACCAGCACGTAAGCAAAGGACACCACCACGGCAAAGCCCATCACCGCCGGAAAATCAAGCGCCTGAATAGAGGAGACGACGTAGGCGCCCATCCCGGGCCAGGCAAAAACGGTTTCGGTCAGCACCGCGCCGTACAGCAGATCGCCTAGCGCCAGCCCCAGCACCGTGACCGAAGGAATCAGCGCATTAGGCAGCGCATAGCGCATCACGATGGTCCATTTCGGCAGGCCGCTGGCCAGCGCGGTGCGGATGTAATCTTCACTCAGCTGTTCCAGCATCGCGGAGCGAATTTGCCTGGCGACAATCCCCAGATGAACGAAGGCCAGCGTGGTCGCCGGCAGAATCAGATGCTGCAGCGCATTCAAGAACACCTCGATGTTGCCTTCCAGCAGCGCATCGATCAGATAGAAGCCGGTCACGCGGGTCGGCGGGTCACACCAGTCGTCAAGACGTCCGCTGCCGGGCAGCCAGTCCAGCTTGCCATAAAACAGGACAATCACTCCCAGCCCCAGCCAGAATGCCGGGGTAGAAATTCCGGTCAGCGCCATCAGGCGAACCAGATGATCGGTCCAGCGGTTGCGATACACCGCCGAGAGCACTCCCAGCGGGATACCAACCACCAGTGCGATCAGCAGGGCGCAGATCGCCAGTTCGAGGGTCGCCGGGAAAAAGGTTTTTAAATCTTCCAGTACCGGACGACCGGTGCGGATGGAGTTCCCGAGATCGCCGTGCAGCAGGGCGCTGACGTAATGAAAAAACTGCTGCCATAACGGTAAATCCAGCCCCAGTTGTTGGCGGATATGCCGGACGATTTCGTCGCTCGCGCGATCGCCTGCCAGCAGGCGCGCCGGATCGCCGGGAATGAGGTGCGAAATAATAAAGGTGATCACGCAGACGCCAGCGACGACGAGGACCAGCCCCCAGCTGCGTTGTCGAATTAAACCCCAGAAACTCATGATGACGCCCTCTGCCGGGCCCGCGACGGCCCGGCATGACAAGGTTAAGATGCGCTATTTGTGCATATCGGCAATATTGAAAATCTGCTCTAACATCGGGTTGAAGACGAAGCCTTTGACCTCTTTGTTCATCGCCACCTGGTAGTTTTTCTGGAACAGATAGACGTAGGCGGCTTCATCGATAACGGTTTTCTGCGCCGCTTGATAATCCCGGGTGCGTTCTGTCTGGTCGGTGGTGGCGACAGCCTGTTTGAGCAGCGCATCAACCTGCGGGTTGGCATAGAACGAACGGTTGCCCGGCAGCCCTTTCTTATCCGACTCGAACCAGTAGTTCATGAACATATAGGGGTCGGCGAAATCCGGACTCCAGTTGCCGATGGCGATATCGTAATCCCCTTTACCAACACGCTCGCGCATGGTGGCGTTGGCCAGTTTTTCCAGCTTCACCTGGATGCCGAGGGTTTGCAGATTCGCCTGAGTGGAGAGGGCGATCGGCTCCCAGTTCGGGTCGTTATCCGAGTAGAGGAACGACAGGGTTTTCGGCTTATCGCTGACTTTCGCCAGCGCGGCTTTGGCTTTATCCATATCAAGGGAATACTGCATTGCGCTCGGATCAAAGCCCCACATGCCATCGGGGATCGGGCCGCGCATCTGTTTGCCGTTGCCACCGAGAATGCCGCTGACCATCCCTTGATAATCGGTGGCCCAGGAGACGGCGCGGCGTAAATCAACCTGATTCATCGGCGCTTTGCTGTTATTGAGATACAGGTAAGTCACACGCAGCGCCGGGTAGTCATACACCGCCACGCTACCCTGTTTCTTCAGGGCCGCAAACTGGTCGACCGGCAGCGCATCGGCAATATCCACATCGCCCTTGGTCAGCTGCAGACGGCGGGCGGCGCTTTCACCAATAATCTTTACCGTCACCCGCTTAAAGCTCGGCTTCGCGCCACTGAAGTGCGGGTTGGGCACCAGAACCAACTGCTGGCCTTTCTGCCAGCGCTGCAGCATATAGGCTCCCGAGCCGGCGGTGTGTTCCGCCAGCCAGGCGCGGGCGTCATCGCCGGCGTTGGCCTTGAGGACCGTCGGGTTGACGATCGACGCGCCGTCATTGGCCAGGGTGTGGAGGAACGGGGCGAACGCGTTCGGCAGGGTGAAACGCACCGTGGCGGGATCCACGGCCTCAATTTTCAGCCCGGAGGGGAAGGCTTCGGAAGGCCCCTGCTTAATGCGCATCAGGCGTTCGAAAGAGAGTTTTACCGCTTCGGCGGTGACCGGTGTACCGTCGTCAAACTGCATGTTTTTGTGCAGCGAAAAGGTCCAGGTTTTACCGTCATCAGAGACCTGCCAGTTTTCGGCCAGGTCGCCTTCGACATCCGTTGAACCTTTACCGTCCTGGGTTTTGTATTTGACCAGCCGCTGATAGGCCGGATAGGTGACGGTCCAGTCGTTATTATCAATGGTGACGGCCGGGTCGAGCGTCTGCGGATCGGCGGCTTTGCCGATGACCAGCATATCTTTGGGCACGGCAGCATAAGCCGGGGCGATAGCCGCCGCCAGCGCAACGGCCAGTAGTAGTGGGCGAAAACCGGTGAAAGCAGTGCGACTCATATTCATGGAATGACTCCGTCAGTGTGAGCGGGGGACAGGCAGGCGAAAACATCATCAAGGAGCGGATAACCGGCCGCATCCGGTAATTCGAAGTGCCACCATTCCGTGGAAATGCCCTTAAAACCGCCGCCAAACATAATGGCGTTCAACAGCAGGCGGTTACGCTGGGCGGCCTGGGAAACCGCCGGGTGATAAGGGTGGGAGAGATCATCCATTTCATCGAAGGCGGTGCCCATATCCAGCGGCTGACCGTTTTCGTCGAGTAACGTGACGTCGATGGCGGTACCGCGGCTGTGATTGGACCCCAGCGCTATCGGCATGACGTAATCCTGATTCGGACAGGCGTCCCACAGGCGCTGCTGCGCCTGCTGCGGACGATAGGCATCGAACACCAGCAGGTTCAGGCCCGCCAGCTGTGCGATACGCAGCGACTTCTCCAGCGCCGCCGCCGCATCCGGGTGCAGCAGGCAGCGGGCTTCGCTATAAATGGCCCGACCGGTGATGTTATCGGCGCTGGCATATTTGAGATCGACAGGCAGAGCCGGGAAGCGTGCGCTGATATCGACCAGGGTGACTTGCTGATTCATCTGTTGTTTCCTGTCCTGAAGCCTGTCGAGCAGGCGCTTATTCACGTTCAAATTGACCAAATTCTTGCTGCAGCGCCCGGTTTTCGGCCAGGCGGCGCGACAGCGACGGGCCGAGTTGCTCGACGACGGCGGAGAGCAGCAGGTTGAAAAGACAGCTGATTGGGGCGAGGGAGTCCCAAAAATGACCGGTATCGGTTTTGACCTGTAGCAGATCGACCGGATAGTCGCGGGCCCACGGACACCAGATATCGGTAACCAGCGCGGTGGCAATACGCCGATCGGCGGCAACCCGACAGAACTGACGCGCGGCGCTGGAATAGGCGCGGGTATCGGTCAGGATGATGTAAGGATGTTCATATTCAGAGTTCAGCGACTCCAGCCAGCTACCGGAGCTGCCGTCGGCATAGGTCACGCGCGGGCGCAGGTATTCGAGATGGCTAAAAAAGCTGTTGGCGATGCCTCGCGTTGACTGGATCCCGAGCACAATCACCGTATCGGCCTGCGCGATCCGCTTGCTGACCCGGGCGAAAGTCTCTTCCTGCGCCAACTGATAAACATAGCGGATCGCATCCAGCTCCATCTGCAACGACAGGCTGGCGTGATCGGGCTGCGTTTGTTGCTGCGCCCAGGAATCGAGGCGGTCAATGACGCCCCAGTGTTTATAGGGTGCCGGGGTATGATCTTTCAGTCCGTTTTTGACGTCGTCGAGGTTGCGATAGCCCAGCTTGCGCAGGCAGCGGCCGACGGTGATCCCGCTGGTACCGGTCGCCAGCGCGATGCTATCAGCCGTTTCATAAGGGATATGTTCCCGATGGCTCAGCAGCCAGCTACCAATGCGTTTTTCACTGGGCGTCAGCTGGCTAAATAGCGACTCGATCGTGCGAAACAGCCTGGAATTATCGTTCATACCCGCCTCTCAATGAGATTTCTCTCTCATGAACCCGTATTGTGTTACCAAGATAACAAAGCACGATGCATGCCATTTGTTCCGGAAAACCGTTTTTTACGGTATCACTGGGGAAATGCGCGCGGCAGGCGAACGATGAGCGTATATTTTCGCCAAAATATGCACAAAGAAAGTGCACTGTTTCCTGGTTGTGCATCACAAAGATAAAACATACGATTAACAAAAATTCCATTTGCGCAACAAGTGAGCAGGACATCACGCGTGGCAAAACCGCGCAACATCTTCAAAAACGCACCTATTGATAAGGATGATGGTATGAACTTAAAGGCCTGTCTGGCCCTGGTACTCGCAAGCCTTGCCTGCGGCAGCCAGGCGCGTGATCTACAGACGATTCAACAAAGCGGCGAGTTAAAAGTGGGCGTTCCGGGCGACTATGCCCCGCTGGCGTTCCACAACGAAGCGGGTGAGCTGCGCGGTTACGACGTGGATATGGCAAAAGATCTGGGGCAGAAACTGGGGCTAAAAGTCACCTTTGTGCTGACCAGCTGGCCGACGCTTGCCAGCGATCTGAAGGCCGATAAGTTTGATATTGCGATGGGCGGAGTCACGGAAACCCCGGAACGGGCAAAAGATTTCGCCCTCAGCCATCCGGTGGTGGCAAATGGCAAAATCGCCCTGGCTAACTGTATGGCGGCACCGGCGCTCGGCAGTCTGGAAAAAATCGACCGACCCAATGTGAAAGTGATTGTTAACCCGGGCGGCACCAACCAGAGCTACGTGGATGCCCATATCAAACATGCGCAGATTATCAGGGTCAAAAATAACGTCGATAACCTCGAGGCGTTACGTCAGAAAACCGCCGATATGATGGTGACCGACCTGATTGAAGGCGTCTATTACGAGAAAAAAGAACCCGGCGTCTTCTGCGTCGCGACGGATAAACCCTTCCCGGGCACCGCCAGTTTTAAAGTCTATATGATGAACAAAGATAATCAGCCGCTGCTGGAGAAGGTGAACCACTGGCTGGACAGTCAGGATAAAAATGTCCTCAAACAAAAATGGAAGATTCACGATTAGGTGCTGGCGGTCACACCTTGTTGACAGGCGTGACCGCGAAATCGCCTTCAGCGCGGGGGCTAGCGGACTAAACCAGCTGTCCCGACTCCAGTTTGATAATCCGATCTGCCGCGTGAAAATAGCGGTCGTCATGGGTAATCGCGATGATGGTTTTGCCTTCAGCTTTGAGCATCGGCAGCAGTTCGAGGTAAAACACCGCTTTGAACTCCGGGTCCTGATCGGCGGCCCATTCATCGAACAGATACAGCGGCCGCTCATCCAGCCACGCCTGTAGCAGCGCCAGCCGCTTACGCTGTCCCTGCGAGAGGGCGGTGGTGGAGAAGCGCCCGGCTTCAAAGCGCACCTTATGGTTGAGTTTGAGTAACCGCAACAGATGATTAACCTGCTCTGGCGTGCGTTCATGGACAAACGCCACATCGTCGAAAAGGAAAAAATCGCTGAATACCGCCGAGAACAGCTGACGATATGCTTCCTGCTGGTCGGCAGACACGGCGTGGCCGTTCAGTAAAATAGCCCCGCTATCCGGGGGATAAAGACCCGCCAGCAGACTGGCGAGCGTGGTTTTACCGCTGCCGTTGCCGCCGACGACAAACACCAGCTCCCCGGGGGTAAACCGCAGGTTGATCGGCCCGATGGTAAAGCGTTCGCCGTCCTCTCCCTGATATTGATAGCGCACCTCGTTTAGCGCCAAAGAGCGAAAAGGCTCTGCTGGCAGCGGGCGCTGCGGTTGCTCCGGCGGCAGGTCGTCACGCAACTGCTGTACCCGCTGGAGCGCGACCCGAGCGCTGGCAATCGTCGGCAGCGATGACAACACGCCTTCTACCGGTACAATCATGTAGAGAAATATCATGACATAGCCGGTGATCGCCGCTGGCTCCAGCACCAGTGACTCGCGCAGGCCGAACAACACCAGGCCGATAAAAGCAAAAAACAGAATACTGCCCCAGCTAGTGGCCAGCCCGTAGAGAACATATCCGCGGGTGCGCTCCCGGCGTACGGCCTCGATATTGTCCGCCAGCTCACCCGACACAAACCGGCGACGGCGGGCGGCGTTGAGCCGGTATTCTCGCCCGCCATCGAACAGTTTTTTGCACTGCTGAATCAAGGTATCTTCCCGCTGTCGCGACCGGCGCAGCAAGCCGACGGCCCGCCCGTGGGCGGCGCGGTAGCCCAGGGTGCCGAGAGCTATCGCCGCCATCGCTAGCGTGAGGATGCTGACGGAGAGCGTGGCAAGGTAAATCAGACAGCCGAGAATGACCGCCCCGTAGATAAACAGATTTGGCAGACTGACGAAAAACACCACCAGGGTGTCGAGATCCTGGGTCAGTACTGACACCGTTTTCGCCATGCCAGCGTGCTCGAGCGACAGCCAGCGGGTCTCGCTGACGTGGCGGGTGAGTTCGCCGCGCAGGCGCGCCTTCACTTTCTGCCCGAGAAACATAAACGTGGTCTGCGAGACAACCCGGGTCCCCAGCATCAGCACTGCTAATAGCGCGAACTGAATCCCTGGCGTGAGGCCGCTTTGCGCCTGCGGCAGTGTCAGGCTGTGGTTAATCATCGCCAGCAGAGATGCATTGCTAAAACCGCTAATTAACCCGGCGACAACCGCCAGCAGTAGCCAGCCGCCGACCATACGTAACAAACTCAATAAAACCCACATGCCTATTCCTTATTCATGGCTTTTTATCTGTTATTCAGCTCCGTGCTGGCCTTTTGCGCGGATCAACGGCCAGATCAGCAGCGGTACGCCGATAAGCGAGGCCACCAGGCCGACCGGCAGTTGGCGCGGATAGAGCGCATTACGCCCCAACCAGTCGGCGAGCGTCATAATGCAGGCGGAGAGCAGCGCTGCGGTGTAGAGCTGCGCCAGCGCACCTTTGACGCCGGTTTTACGCGCCAGGTGCGGCCCCAGCAGGCCGATAAACGACACCGGGCCAACCAGCAGCGTGGCGAGCCCGGTCATTAACGCCGCCAGCGCCAGCACCCCGAAACGGGCGCGGGGCAGGGAGAGACCCAGCGAACCGGCAACCCCGCCGAGGGGCAGCAACACCAGCCAGCGGCGAAACAGCGGCGTCAGGGCCAGCACCATCAGGGTGGCGATGAACAGCCACTGCGCCAGCGGGGCGCTGATGTAATAAGTGCTGCCGGTCATCAGCGGCAGCAGCACCGCGCTGGCGGAGAGGTTATTGAGCATGACGATGCTGACCGCCGCCTGGCAAAGCGCGTTCAGCGCCACGCCGTTAAGCAGGACCCGCTGCGGATTAAAGGCGCTGCTGCGGCTGTTACACAGCGTTAACAGCAGACTAATCAGCGCACCACTGAGGCTGCTGAGCAGCAAAAACGCGCTTCCCTCGCTCGGAAACAGCAGAATATAGGCCGTCACGCCCATAGCCGCGCCACCGCCGATACCCAGCACTTCAGGGCTGGCGAGCGGGTTGCCGCTGACCCGCTGCATCAGCACACCCGCACCGGCCAGCAGCGCGCCTGCGCTTATGGCCGCCAGCAGGCGAGGCAGCCGCAAAGGCAGCAACTGGGTGAGTTCTGCCGAATGTGCCCAGTGCCAGTGGGCCAACCCGTGGCCAAAAAACAGCGAGATAACAACGGATATCATGAGGGCGAACGCTGCGGCCCACGGAACCCAACGACTGGTGCGCTCTGTCCTCAGCGACGGGGGGAGTATATCCAGACTCTGCTGGCGGGCATGGCGCGCCAGCAGGATCAGCAAGGGGCCGCCGGTCAGGGCGGTTAACATCCCTACCGGCAGTAGCTGACCCTCGAGCAGGGAAACCCGTGAGACGCAAAGGTCGGTAAACCACAGCAGACCAGCGCCGGTCAGGGTGCTATGCAACACCAGCTGGCGTGAGGTCCGCGCGCCGCCAAAACGGGCAAGATGCGGTGCCGCGAGACCAATGAAACCGATGACGCCGACGGCGTTGATGATAAGCGCGCTCATCACCAGCGCCAGTAGCACCGCCGCCGCACGAATCCGCAGCGGTGAAGCTCCAAGACTATTCACCATGGTTTCCGGAAGCTGCAGCAGTTCCAGCGGGCGAAACAGCAGCATCAGAATCCCGCAGCACAGCGCCAACCACGGCAGCAGCGCCAGCAGCAGATGGCTGTCCTCTTGCGCCAGCGAACCGCCGCCCCACATCAACACCGTCAGCAGGAAACGGTCGTTGATGATGGCGATCAGCATGGTCAGCGCACCGCACCACAGGTTGATCATCATCCCGGCCTGAATCATCACCAGCGGGGAGAGTCGCTGGCGCCAGCTCAGCAGCAGGACCAGCAGCAGCGCCGCCAGCTCGCCACCGATGATCACCCCCATCCGCATCCCACCGGTCAGCGCCGGAAGCCATAGCGAAGCCAGCCCCATCGCCAGGGTTGCACCGGAGGTCATCCCGAGAGTGATCGGCTCAGCCAATGGATTACGCAGCGCGCGCTGCATTAGCCAGCCGCACAGGCCGAGGGTGGCTCCGCTGAGGATGGCCATCCCCTGACGCGGCAGCCACATGCTGTGCAGAATAATCGCCGTGGGCTGCCTGTCGGACGTGCTGAACAGAGCATGCCATCCGCCCTGTTGCAGCACATCGCTGGCCGCCAGCAGCAGCGAAGCCAGCCACAGTAAGCCGATGACGCACCATGAGAGGCGGCGGGAAAATGGCTCATGCATCGTGCCACCCCGCCATCAACTGGCTGAACATATCGGCAAAACGCCCGGCGGTTATCAGTGCTCCGGCATCGCTGATCGGTTGCTCAATCAGCGCGATGGGATAGCGCGAAGTCAGCGGCAGGCTCTGCCACAGCGGGCTGCGCAGCCAGTGTGCTACCGCGTCACGCTGATCGGCGGCGACCAACAGGATCGGCCGGGCATCGAGGGTGGCGATGCGGGTCAGTTCCACCAGGACGTTGCCTTCAGCGCCGCTGCCGCCGCGCCAGGCATTGCGCATTCCACAGGCGGCCAGCACATCCCCCGGCAGGCTGCCTGCGGTATACAGTCGCAGGTGCAGCGCATCCACCGGGGCGGCAAACAAGACTGGCTGCTGCAGCTTCTGCGCAAAACCGCGGGCGAGGGTGATGCGCTGGTACAGACGGGCGAGCAACGTGGCCGCCTGCTCTTCACGTTTAAGTGCGCTCCCCAGCTGCTGCGTGGCGCTAATAAAGGCGCTGAGGCCATGAGCCGGTAGCGTCAGGAGGGGCGCGATCTGCGCCAGCGCCGGTTTTAGCAGGGCGTGTTGGGGCGTTATCACAATGGTGTCCGGTTTCAACGCATAGAGCGTTTCCAGATTGGGTTGAAACAGCAGCCCGAGATCCTGCACCGTTGCCGGCAGTGTCGGCACCGGGATCAGCTTGCGATACCACGCCGGAGCTGAAACGCCCGCAGGCGTGACGCCGAGGGCCAGGATCATTTCGGTTAATCCCCAGTCCAGTACCGCCAGCCGCTGTGGCACAGGTGAACCGCTGGCCCACGATAAGGCGGGAGCCAGCAGGGCGGCAGCGAGTAGTCTGCGTCGTGACAACATGGTTACCACTTGTAGTTCACGGTGGCGACCAACTGTCTTTTCAGCGCATATTCGCAGCCGTTATTCTGGCACGAGGCGAGATAGGTTTTATCGGTCAGGTTGGCGGCGTTAAGTGCTATGCCCCATTCGTGCCACTGGTAGCCAATCCGCGCATCGTATACCGTCGCGGCGGGGACTTTCAGGCTGTTATCGGTAGTCGCGTAACTGCTGCCGATATAGCGCACGCCACCACCCAGCGAGAAACCATCGAGCGGGCCGCTCAGCGCATACTGGGTCCACAGTTTGGCGCTGTGACGGGAAATCCCCACCGGATGTTTACCGGCCGTGCCGTCGTTAGCGCTGGTGACTTTCGGGTCGGTGAAGGCATAGGACGCCAGTACCGACCAGGCCGGGGTGAGGTTGATTTTGCCATCCAGTTCGACGCCGCGAGAACGAACCTCACCGGTTTGCACACTGAAGTTGGCATGATCCGGGTCCGGAGTGGCGACGTGGGTTTCACGCAGGTTAAACAGTGCAAGGGTAAACAGCGCATCGAGGCCAACCGGATCGTACTTCAGACCGATCTCCGACTGCTTACCTTCGGTGGGCTTAAAGGCGTGGCCGTAGAAATCGGTGCTGCTGCTGGGCACGAACGACGTCGAATAGCTGATGTATGGCGCCAGTCCGTTGTCGAAGTGGTAGAGCAGCCCGGCGCGACCGGTGGTGGCGTAGTCGTTACGTTCGCTGCGGCTATCGGTAAGCAGATCGGTGGTTTTGGTTTTCGCCGCATCGTACCGCCCGGCGAGGTTCATTATCCATTTATTCCACTCCAACTGATCTTGTAAATAGACGCCGGTTTGATCGAGGGTCGAGTGGGTATTGCTGGTAAAGGCCGGTTTTTCAACCGGGGTGCCGTAGTCCGGATCGCGATAGTTGATCGTGCTGGCATCACCATAGCCAGCCTGGCTCCGCACCGAGGTGTGCATCCGGTCGATTCCCGCCAGCAGCGTATGGGCGAGCGGGCCGCTTTGCAGGTGAAACTCCGCCTGGTTGTCCACTGCGAAGTTGGACATGGTTTCTTTCAGGTTCATTGAATAGCGATCAATCAACGGCGCGTCGGCGTGTACGCCCCACGGATAAACCATCAGATAGCTACCGGTGCTACTGATATAGCGCAGGTTCTGGCGCAGGGTCACGCTGTCGTTAATCTCATGGCGAAACTGATAGCCGATGCTACCCTGTTTTCGTTCGTATTTATCAAAACCAGGCTGTCCGCCATAGAAGCTGGTGGAGATCTGCCCGTTAGGGTTATGGGTCAGTGTGCCCGAGACCGGCATCTGGTTGTAGAAGCCGCTGTCCGGGTCTTTGCGCAGCTGCGCCAGGAGGGTCAGGCTGGTTCGGTCGCTCGGCTGCCAGGTCAGCGAAGGGGCAACCGCATAGTGCTGGTAGCGGGTGTGGTCGACCTGGGTTTGCGTGTCGAAAAAGGTCCCTGCGACGCGGCCCAGCAGCGTTTTGTCCACGTTCAGTGGCCCGGTAACATCAATGCCGGTACCAAACTGGTTGTGATTGCCGGTGGTGACATACGCCTGGCCGCCAGTCTCGGCCTGCGGGGTTTTGCTCACCATATTGACGATTCCACCCGGATTAGCCTGGCCGTAGAGCACCGATGCCGGGCCCTTGACCACTTCAATTCGCGAGAGCAGGAACGGATCCCACGCCGGGCGGCTCCACCAGGCTTCACGCGGCAGGCGCAGGCCGTCGAGATACTCATCGGCTTCGAATCCGCGCACGATAATGGTGTCGAAACGGGTGTCCGGACCGGCGTTTTCCGAAGCGACGCCAGAGACATAGCGCAGCGCCTCAGGAATCGTCTTCGCCGCCTGCGCTTCAATCTGCGCCTGGGTGACGACAGCAATGCTTTGCGATGTCCGGCTAATCAACTGGCTGGATTTGCTGCCCGCCGTCGCGCTGTGCGCAACGATGTTATTCTCATCATCCTGGTCCTGTGAGCCGCTGTTGGAGGTGACCACCATCGTCTGTTCTTTTGTGCTATCCTGCCCGTTATCCGCAGTAAACGCTTGCCCGCTGTAGCCTGCGATGATTGTACATGCCAATACTTTCAACGGCTTATCCCTGAGAAACTGACCAATCTGTCTCATAGCATTTCCGACTGTTATTAGAACTGGATAGAAATGATAATTATTCAATTTCAAAAAAGAAGTCCGTTCATGGCAGAATGGCGCGACGGGCCACCGGGATGTCGCCATTCGGACAAAAGTTGTCTCTAAACGCAGCGGGACGGATAAATGGTGAGAATCGGACATGGGGCAGGTGAAGATGACAATCCCGCACGCTATTGAAGGGCTACGCCAGCTGAAATATACCCCCGGCAGCGAAGAGCCGGTTCATCAGCATGAACAAGGGCAACTGATCTACCCGCTGCGCGGCGTGGCGAAAATTGTCACTCCGCAGCATATCTGGCTGCTGTCGCCCGGTCGCGCCATCTGGCTGCCCGGCGGTTTGTCGCACGGTCTGCAGGCGATTGATCACGTCGTGACGCAAAATCTCTATTTAACCCCTCAGGCCTCGCGTCAGTTTGGCCTCCAGTGTCGCGGTCTGGCCGCTACGCCGTTGCTGCATACCCTGATTGCCGCCGGTCTGGAAGAGACTGTGTCGACGGAACGTCAGACGCTGATTCTGGCATTGTTGAGTGACGAGCTGGCGCGTTTACCTGCCAGCATGCTGTGTCATGTGATTCTCCCCAGCGACCGGCGTGTACGCCAGGTGTGTGATACGCTCTGCCGCGAGCTGGACCACGCGGCTACACTGGCGTGGTGGGGGCAAAAAGTGGGGGCCAGCGAACGCACGCTGGCGCGATTGTTTCGTGAAGAGACCCATCTCAGCTTCTCCGAGTGGCGTCAGCAGATTCGCCTGCTGGAGGCGGTATGCAATCTCGCGCGCGGCGTGACGGTGAGCAAACTGGCTCATGAACTGGGGTACGCCAGCGCCAGCGCGTTTATCGCGATGTTCCGTAAAAAACTTGGCGTGTCGCCGCAGCGCTATATTCTGGCCGCGGGTGCGAAAGGGTAGCGTGGCGTTACGGCTGCTCCAGACACGATTATCGGCGGTCTGCCGGGGATTATTGCCGGAGTTAAAGTGCAGGCCATCTTGCAAACTGCGGTGAGCATGGCGGCGGTGATGACCATTATTCGGTGGATGGTGACAATGCTGATGGAGGAGGCTATCCGGCAGGTGAATGTATTCAGCGGATTGCCCGACCGCGAGCCATTGGTGTGAATAGCCTCGCTGAACGACGCCGCCAAAAAGCCCGGCCGCGAGTCAGCGGGCGGGCGCTAAGCCATCAGACAATATCATCCACCACGCCGCCGTCGACGCGCAGCGCGGCGCCGGAGGTGGCTGAGGCCTGAGTTGAGCAGACGTACACCACCATATTGGCCACTTCATCAACCGATGCCGCCCGCTGGATAACCGAGCTGGGGCGATGGGCCAGCACAAACTCTTTGGCGAGCTGGTCCAGCGATTTACCGGTTTTCGCCACCTCGTCTTTCATCATTTCGGCAAAACCATCGGAAATCGTCGGGCCCGGCAGCACGCTGTTCACCGTGACGCCGCTCCCCGCCACGAATTTCGCCAGCCCGCGCGCCAGCGACAGTTGGGCGGTTTTGGTCACGCCGTAGTGGATCATGTCCGCCGGAATGTTGCGCGCCGACTCCGAAGAGATAAACACCACCCGGCCCCAGCCTTTTTGCACCATGGCTGGCAGCAGCGCACGCGACAGCCGTACGCCGGACATGACGTTGGTCTGCCAGTAACGTTCCCAGGTGGCATCATCGGTTGCGTAAAAATCCAGCGGGCCATAAATTCCGGCGTTATTGACCAGGATATCGACACCGGTTACCGCCTGCTGGAGTTGCGCGACCCCTTCAGCGCCGCTGAGGTCGGCAACGGCGGCGCGCGACCTGGCGCCGGGGACCTCATTTTGCAGCCGGGCGATGGCCTCATTGACGCTACGCTCGCTGCGCCCGTTCACCACCACCTCCGCGCCGCTGGCCGCCAGCCCTTTGGCGATAGCAAAACCAATACCGGCCGTGGATGCGGTCACCAGCGCAACTTTCCCCGAAAGATCAATCTTCATAACTCTGGCCTTGTGTGTTGTCAGACAGACCATTAAGCGTAGCAGATGACCGGGGGCGCAGGGGGGAATCCGCCTGCGCAAAGGGGGTCAATAACCCCGCTGTTTATCCACCAGATTGTTCAGCGGCAGCGCGCGTTGCTGGCGGTGAATGTTTTCCAGCAACTGGCGGGCAATCACCTCCGCCGGTGCGATCGAGGCCATATGTGGTGTGATCACCACCTGCGGATGCTGCCAGAGCGGGTCATCCTGCGGCAGGGGTTCGACGGGGAAGACATCCAGTACCGCGCCCGCCAGCCGGCCGCTATCCAGCGCCTGCAGAATATCGTGATTCACCATATGTTCGCCGCGTCCGCAGTTGATTAGCACTACGCCTGCGGGAAGCTGGTCGAGCAGCGGCTGCGCGAGAATACCGCGGGTCTCTTCGGTGAGCGGCAGAACGTTGATCAGCGCATCCAGCTCAGCAAAGAATTCACCGGACTGCGCATCGCCGTGATAACACCGGACGCCGGGGAGCTGTTTCTCACTGCGCGCCCAGCCGGAAACATGGTACCCCAGTCCGGCGAGGCGGGTGGCGATGTAGCCGCCGATTTCGCCAAGCCCCATGACGCCAATACGAAAGTCGGCGGCGGCCCGCTGCGGGTAAATCTTCCACACGCGCTGACGCTGGTGCGCCAGCGCGCGATCGAAATTGCGCTGGAACCACAGCACGCCCCATAACGCGTACTCGAACATCCCGTGACGGAAATCCTCATCCACTACCCGGCAGAGCGGAACAGAACTGGCGAACAGGTTATCGGGGAGATGGTCTACCCCGGCCGACGCGGCCTGGATTAATTTTAATGCTGGCGAACGCGTCAGGAGGTTGGCATCGGGAAACCAGCAACTGGCATATTCTGCCGTGCGTGCCGCCGGATCATCGGGCAGGACTGCGGTCACGTCCGGGAACAACTGCAGCGCCTCGCAAATCTCGCGGGCATAGTTCTGGTCATTGCAATCGACAACGATAGTCAGGTTTGGCATAGGCATTAGTCTTTGTAAGAAGTGTCGAGACGGTTCAGGCGGCGCAGCCACGCCTGCCAGACCCACTGGCGTTCATGTTCCACGCCCATCAGCTGTTCGCAGGCGTGCTGGCTCAAATGCGCAGGAATGGTGTGGATAGCGCTGAGCGGTGCGAGCTGTGCGCTGGCCATTTGAATTTCGCAGGCGCGGTTGAGGTAGTACATGATGTAAAACGCATCGGCGACGGTGCGCCCCACCGACAGCAGCCCGTGGCTTTGCAAAATCATGGCGATATTATTCCCGAGCGAACGCTGGATTCGCTCGCGCTCGTCGAGGTCAAAGGCGACGCCTTCATACGGGTGGTAGCCAACGCGCTGATAAAACTCGGTGCTGATCTGGTTAAGCTGTAACAATCCCTGCTGGCAGGCGGCGACCGCCATGCCCGGCAGGGTATGGGTATGGATGACGCAATGCGCATCTTCCCGCGCCATATGCACCGCGCTGTGGATAGTAAAGCCCGCCGAGTTGGCCGGCGCGTTGCCCTCCACGACTTTTCCCTGCATATCGACGACGATGAGGTTACTGGCCGTCACCTCATCGAACATCATGCCGAACGGGTTAATCAGAAAGCGCGGTTCGCCGTCGCCCGGCAGGCGGACGGAAAAGTGGGTATACAGCGTATCTTCCCAGCCAAACAGCGCCGCAAGCCGGTAGGCGGCAGCCAGATCCTGGCGTAGTTCACGTTCTGTCGTCATTTATTGCACTCCCATAAATTCACGTATGCGGCTCAGCGTCGGGTCTTCCGCGCCGTTGCGGATGCGCTGTGGATGTACATCGCTCGCCACGACGCCGTTTTCCATCATCACCACCCGGTCAGAGATGGATAAAGCGAAGTCCATCTCATGGGTGACGATCAGCATCGTCATCCCTTCGCGGGCAAGAGACTGAATCACTTTCAGCACTTCCCCCACCAGCTCGGGATCCAGCGCCGAGGTGGGTTCGTCAAACAACATAATGTCCGGCTTTAAAGCCAGCGCCCTGGCGATAGCGACGCGCTGCTGCTGGCCGCCAGAGAGCTGCCAGGGATATTTTTCGGCATGGGCCAGCAGGCCGACGCGATCCAGCAAATAGAGGGCCTGCTCTCTGGCCACGCTGTGCTCAACCAGCTTGTGATACAGCGGGGCGAGCATGACGTTATCGAGCACCGTGCGGTGAGGAAACAGGTTGAAACTCTGGAAAACCATGCCGATACGGCGCACGCCGGCGCGCATCTGCGGCTTATCCACGATCGCTGCGCCCTTAAGGTAATCTTCGCCATAGAGCACAATTTCCCCGGCATCGATACTTTCCAGCGCGTTAATGGTGCGGATAAGGGTGGTTTTACCGGACCCCGATGGCCCGATAATGCTGATGACCTGACCGTTTTCAACTTTCAGGTCGATACCTTTCAGGACCTGGTGCTGACCCCAGGATTTCTCGATTGCGCGCAGATCGAGCGCCGGCGGGTTGCCGTTGGCGGGGCCTGCTTTCGCCGCGTGCTGCGGCGCCTTCAGTGACTGACGCAGGGCTTCGCACTCGGCGTCATTGAAGGTCTGTGGGCGCTTTTGCTGAATATCCAGCATATTTTCCAGTGCCCGGAACAGCCAGGTGAAGACCGTCACCACCATGACGTAGTAGACCGCAACCGCCAGCAGCGTCTCCATGACGAGGAAGTTTTGCGCGTATAGACGCTGGCCGGTGAGCAGCAGTTCCGGAAGTGAAATAACCGATAATATTGAGCTGAGCTTAATAATCGTGATGTATTCATTAATCAGCGTAGGTAACGAAATACGAAACGCTTGCGGGATAATAATTAAGCGCTGAATGCCAACAAAGCTAAAACTTAATGCGTGACCGGCTTCGCTTTGTCCTTTCGCCACTGACATTAATCCGCCGCGATGAATTTCCGCCATATAGGCTGCTTCGGTAACGGTCATCGACACTAATCCGGCAATAAACGGAATACCGAGCAGCGGCTGTGTGACCGGGAACAGCTGCGGCAGGTTATAGACAAAGACCAGCAGCACCATTAACGGCACACTGCGAAAAAACCAAATATAGAGTTCGACGGGAACCTTTAGCCAACGCGGGCCGGAGAGCTTCGCACAGGCTAATAAAAATCCTAATACCAGGCCAATAAACCAGGACAATGAGCTGACGACGATGACGGTGACACACGCCTGCCAGAATGCCCCAACGCTAAATAATGAGAAAAAGTATCCCCAATCGAACTCCATACCGACTCCTGTTGCTCGTGTGCTTTATTGTATTTAATCGATGCGCTCTAAATTGTATTTCTTGATAATGGCGTCATATTTCCCGTTGGCTTTTAAGGTAGCTAATGTTGATTTAATGGCGGCCACCAGTTCGCTATTTCCCTTCGCAACGTAAATACCCAGCGGCAACGGGTAGACCAGACGCGTGGAGCTGATAGTCAGGCGCCCACGGCTTTTATCGACAATGATTTGCGCCGCCGGGGCGATTTCTAACTGCGCGTTAATGTTTTTCGACAACAGGGCCTGCGAGGCTTCCGGCGCCGTCGGGAACTCCTGAATGGCGATCGCCGGCTTGCCGTTCTTCAGGCAATACTCATCGGAGTGATTTTTCAGGCTGGCGACCCAGGCGGTGCCCTGTTGCAGTCCCACCTTGACACCGCAGAGATCGTCTTCCGTTTTGGGGTGAATCGTGCTGCTCTTCAGGGCAATGATCGATGCGCCGGACAGGGCGTAAGGGATCGCATCGGCCTGTTTCAGGCGCTCCGGCGTGACGTACATACCGGATATCACCGCGTCATATTTCTTGCCGATGCCTAAAATCAGACTGGTGAATTTGGTGTCGATCAGCTGCGGCTTCGCTTTCAGCTGTTCGGCAATCAGCGCGGCAAACTCCGGATCGAGGCCAACGATGTTGTTGTGACTGTCATAGGATTCAAACGGCGGATAGGTGACCTCCATGCCGACTTTGAAGACGCCATCGGTCAGCAGTTCTGCTGCCTGGGTCAGCGGAGAAAAGCAAGCGGCGACGGCGATGCCCAAAGCCACACGGCGCGAGAGCGTCTTAAGGTTTTTTTTCATCATGTATCCTCACGGGTTGTTAACGGTTTTTTGCTGTGCTTGTTTTTTCAGGTGACCAAAGGTGTTGGTGCCGCGGGCGCGCTCCGGAAGCTGCAGCTCGCCGAGGGTGACTTTCTCACGCAGATAGCGATACGTTTGCAGCGCCTGGCTCCACATATGCTCGCCAATGCTTAATTCCTGGTAATCGCTGGCTTCCCCGGCGGCTAAAAAATGGGGCAATGGCCGGATCAGCGTGTGGTAATCGCAGGCGAAAAACAGCGGGAAGGAGTAGCGTTCCTGCGGCACCTTGCGAACACGGTGGGCTGTAGCAACAAATGTGCCAGCACTTAATACCTCCAGCATGTCGCCGATATTGATCACGAAAGCCTCTTCTCCGGCGGCGTTCTTCATCGGCGGCGCATCGATCCAGACGCTTTCTTCGTTCAGCACTTCCAGGCCCGGTTGGTCGGCGAGCAGCAGGGTGAAGCACTCGTAATCGGTGTGCGCACCAATACCGGGAACATCTTCGGCGCTGGCATCAAAGGGGTAGTGAATCAGGCGCAGCTTGGACGGCGGGCAGGTCACCATCGCCTTGAAATATCCTTCCGGCAGGCCAAGGGCGAGGGCGAAGGCGTCAAACAGGCGATGGCCAAGGGCGAAAACCGCGTCATAGTAGGCCAGTACCCGGGATTGAAATTCCGCGAGTTCCGGCCACTCGTTGGCGCCAATCAGCGGTGTGCCGGCCAGCACGAACGGATGGTCGTCTGCCGCCTGGAAGCCAATATCGAACGCCTCTTTATGATCCGGTTTACCGGAGCCATATATCTCTTCGCCTTCAGGGACATAGCCTTTATGGCTGCGGGAATGGCCGATGTAGTACTGCATTTTTTGCTCCATCGGCAGGGCGAAAAGCGCTTTGGCCGCCGCGCGGATGCCGGCGATCAGTTCAGGGGCAATACCGTGACCGGTGATGTAGAAAAAGCCGACGTCACGTGCCGCTTTGCCAATCGCATCGGCGACGGCCTGACGTTTTGCAAGACTGGTGCTGGTCAGGTCACCAATGTCGATGGCCGGTAATTCAGTGAAAGAACTTTTCGCAACGCTCATTTCTGCGGTTCCTTTTCGGTTAGCGATAAAAACTCGGCAAAATGCTGTTGTTCATGCGTGGCCATCCACGCATTCAGCGACCACAGGTCTGCCACCGGGACGTTGGTAAACGGCAGATGGTGCAGATAGCCGTCGGGGCCGAACTCCGGCGTCAGCGTCGTGCGTTGATACCCACGTTGGCGCTGTGAATGCCAGATTTGCTGCCAGAAGCGCTGCTGGAACTGCAGCGCGGCCTGATATTCCGGCGCTGCCGGATGGGGCACTTGCGGCCCCTGGTCGTAACCGGCGCGGGCCTGAATATGGTGCACACGGTCGATAAACGCGCTGAAATCATCGCAGGGATCATCCAGCAGACGTTCACTCACCACAATCCAGTGGCTGATGTCGGCGGTAAACCGCAGCTGCGGCAACTGCTGGATAATCTCGAGAGTCAGCCACGGGCTATACAGCGAGGTGGCGCGATGGGTTTCAAAGCTGCAGGTCAGCTCATACGTTGCCGCCAGTTCGTGGGCCTTGCCGAGAAAATCCACCTGTTGCGCCAGCGGCCAGCGGTCGTTGCCGGCCAGTAGATTGACGAAGCGTGGGTTCAGCGCTTTGGCGTCATCAAAACGACCTTTCAGGCGTTCAAGATGCTGCTGTGGCGTGTCGGCCTGAGCGGGGATCACGCTGCCGCCGCTGAACACGATAGCGATATACTCCAGCGCCGATTCCTGCAGGCGTTGAGCCAACGTCTGCTGCTCTTCCGGGGTCAGCGGTACGCGTGCTTCGATGCCGCCGCAGCCGACGCTTTTCAGCTCGCTGACCGTTTGCTGCCAGGGGGTGGTGACGCCCCAAAGCGTACGAAAAACCGTGAGTTGCATGAGCCGAATCCTCTATGGGTATTTCACACCGGGCAGGACGCAAAGCATTTCGTACAGCAGGTTTGCCGCCAACTGGGAGGTGTTGCCACTGATGTCGTAGGGCGGCGAGACCTCGACCAGATCGCAGCCAATCAGGTTCAGGCCGCGGCAGCCGCGCACGATTTCCAGCGCCTGAATGGATGTCAGGCCACCCACTTCCGGCGTGCCGGTACCGGGTGCCCAGATGGGATCGAGGCTGTCAATATCGAAGCTGAGGTAGACCGGACCGTCGCCCATCTGCTGGCGGACTTCGGCCATCAGCGGGGCGAGAGATTTGTGCCAGCACTGCTCTGCCTGTACCAGACGAAAACCCTGGTCGACGCCCCACTGGAAGTCGCCGGCGGCGTAGCCCTGGGCACGCTGACCAATCTGCACCACCCGTTTGAGGTCCAGCAGACCCTCTTCAACGGCGCGGCGGAAGGTGGTGCCGTGGGCGATTTTTTCCCCAAACATTTCATCATTGGTATCGGTATGCGCATCGACATGAATCAGGCCAACCGGGCCATGTTTTTTAGTCAGGGCGCGCAGGATCGGCAGGGTGATGGTGTGATCTCCCCCAAGAGTCAGCGGGATTAGCGGGAAACTATTCAAACCCGTGTAGTAATCCTCGATAATTTGCACCGATTTGAGCAGGCTGTAGGTATTTATCGCTACGTCGCCAATGTCGGCCACCGATAGCGATTCGAAAGGCGCCGCGCCGGTTGCCATGTTATAGGGGCGAATCATTACCGATTCGGCGCGAATATAGCGCGGTCCGTAGCGGGTGCCGGAACGTTGAGAAGTACCGATGTCTAACGGGATGCCGACGAATGCTGCATCAAGTCCCTGTAAATCTTCAATAAAAGGTAGGCGCATCATCGTTGCGCGGCCGCCAAAACGTGGCATCTCGTTGCCACCCTGCGGTTGATGAAAGACGTTATCCATTTCAGCTCCTGAATCTGACACACAAATACTCGACAGGAAGATAGTGCGAAAGATGAGCTGGACTTTACATCGTCTGCCGTAAATACTTAGTTCATTTATTGGTGAACTAATCATGCTTAACGATGCCAGTCTCAACATTCGACAGTTGCAGGTTTTTGAGGCGGTTGCGCGCCTGGAAAGCTATAACCGAGCCCAGCAAGAGCTGGGCATTTCGGTATCAGCGATCAGCAACGTAATGTCTCAGTTGGAAGGGCAACTGGGGTTCAGCCTGTGCCAGCGCGGGCGCGGCGGCTTCGCCCTGACCGAGAAAGGGCAGCAGTTTTTACAGCAGGCGATTCGGGTGCTGAGCGAGCTGAACGAGCTGGAGCGCCAGTCGGCGCTGTTGAAAGGCGAGCACAGTGGGACGATTTGCATCTCGACCCTGGACTCAATTGAAACCGAAACCGCGCTGTCTCTGCCGGTGGTCCTGCGTAGTTTCAGCGATAAATTCCCCCATGTGCATATTAAGCTGATTATCCGCACCCCGGCGGAGCAGCTTAACGGCGTGCTGAACAACCATATCGATTTGGCGATCGGCAGCTACAACTCCCAGGTGCATAACATCATCAGCGAGCCGCTCTACCGCGAGCAGCACTGGCTCTACTGCAGCGACCTTCATCCGATGTTCTTCAGCCGCCAGCTCGATAAAGACCACATCAGCCAGTGTCCGCTGGTGACCCGCAGCTACTGGAATACCAGTGACCTGCGTCGGCGCGGTTTCAATAAAGGCAGCGCCACCGTGGAAACCGTCGATGCGCAGTTGCTGTTGATTCTCTCAGGGAAATATATCGGCTATCTCCCTGAGCATTACGCCTGGCCGTGGATCAAGGAGAACCGGCTGAGAGTGCTGCTGCCTAATGAATTTGGTTTTCAGTCGCCGTTTTCGGCGATCTGCAAACGTGGGCGCAGCAACGAGCCGTATCTGAAAGAGTTTCGCAATTTGCTGAAGAAGAATACGGTGGCCAGGCCGAAGTGGAACTATTGAGGGAGGGTTAGTCTGGCGCACCCGGATCGCTGTGAGGCAAATGTGGAGTATTGCCGTTTTTCCGGGGTTATGGCTGAATATTAAGCACCTTTAACGGGCTTTATTTAGCTCCACAGGAAGGCACGGAACGATGACATTTGAAGAGAAGAAGAAAAAAGCGCTTGCATTGATGGAAGAGAAAAAGATGTGGCAGAGCAACTATGCGCCTCCGCTGCTGCGTCTTTTCTGGAAAGCCGGAGGAAAAATGCCGCCGCCGCCGTTTGCTCCGTTCTGGCGCAATATGCTGTTCTTCGCCGCCTGGTTTGGCCCTTTATGGGGAGTTTTTATGTGGTTCAGTACCTGGCAAAGTGAAGGCTATAGCGCCTCTGACGCGCTGTTCGCCAGCGTGACCGCCGGGCTTTTTTATGGCGCTTTTATGGCGCTATTTCATGCCTGGCGTAAGCGTGCCAACAAGCTGCCGGACTGGGATCGTCTTTAGCGAGACAGGTGGGCGGTTAAATACCCTGGATGGTGATATGTGTGGTGCGGAAAGTGTCTTTTAGGTCACGAGTCTCGCGTAGATTGCTTCAAAAAAATGACCGTATTTGTTATATTGTTGCTCATTGCTTATTCACCTCTGCGGTGCCAAAAAGAACAAGATTCACCGTAACCCAGGAAGACAAAATGTTAGATTATCGCTTCCCGACAGCTTTGCAGATGGTTCTTAGCGTAGCGATGGCGGAGCAGTTGGGGCAACGTTCGACGAGTGCAATTCTGGCCTACGGCCTGGAAGCTAACCCGAGCTTTATCCGCAAATTAATGGTGCCGCTCACCCGTGACGGTATTATTGTCTCCACGCTGGGACGCAATGGTTCCATCCATCTTGGTCGTCCGGCGGAGAGCATCACCCTGCGCGATATCTACGTCTCCGTGATTGAAGATAAAAAGCTGTGGGCGTCGCGGCCCGATGTGCCGGCCCGCTGTGTGGTCAGCGCCAACGCCTGCTGGTACTTCAAGTCTATCGCCGACGAAGCAGAGCAGGCCTCGCTGGATGTGTTAGCCCGCCATACCGTGGCAAGCGCGCTGGAAAAGGTCAAAAAAGGCGGTACCAGTGGGTGTGATCCGGTGCCTGAACTTATTGCCCAGTATAAAAAAACGCCTTAATCCTGCCATTAGCGAAAAAAAACCGACTTCATACAGAAGGCGGTTTTTTGTTGTCGGCAGCAGCCTATTCAGACAGTGCTTCTGGTGCCGGTTTACCGCGCGTGACCAGCTTACGCAGCGTAACGTAAAACACCGGTGTCAGGAACAGACCAAACAGCGTCACGCCGAGCATCCCGGAGAACACCGTAATCCCGGTAACGCCGCGCACTTCCGCGCCCGCACCGTGGCCGAGGATCAACGGAATTGTCCCGGCAATAAAGGCGATGGAGGTCATTACGATCGGACGCAGACGCAGGCGGCAGGCTTCCAGCGCCGCCTCCATGATCCCTTTCCCCTGCAGTTCCAGCTCGCGAGCAAACTCGACGATCAGGATAGCGTTTTTACAAGCCAGCCCCATCAATACCACCAGCCCTACCTGCACGAAGACGTTGTTGTCGCCGCCGGTGAGCCAGACGCCGAACAGAGCGGAGAGCAGAGTCATCGGAACAATGAGGATCACCGCCAGCGGTAGCGTCCAGCTTTCATATAGCGCTGCCAGCACCAGGAACGCCAGAAGCACCGCCACCGGGAAGACAATCAACGCCGTGTTGCCCTGGGTGGCCTGCTGGAAGCTCAAATCCGTCCATTCGATGTTCATGCCGTTTGGCAGCAGTTGGCCGGACATGGCGGCCAGTTTGCTCATTGCCTGAGCGGAAGAGAGTACCCGAGGATCGGCGTCGCCGATCAGATCCGCCGCCGGATAGCCGTTGTAGCGGATCACCGGATCCGGCCCGTAGGTCGTGCTGATATTGACCATACTGCCGATCGGCACCATTTCCCCCTGGTGATTCCGGGTACGCAGATTAGCAATATCCTCCACGCTTTCGCGGAACGGCCCATCGGCCTGCGCCATGACGCGCCAGGTTCGCCCGAACTGGTTAAAGTCGTTTACATAAGATGATCCCAGGTAGGTTTGCAGCGTACCGAACAGATCGGTCAGCGATACCCCCTGCGCTTTCGCCTTGTCGCGATCGACCTGCACATCCAGCTGCGGGACGTTTGCCTGATAGGTGGAAATAGGGAAATGCATTCCCGGCGTCTGCATGATCGCCCCGGACAGGGTGTTCACCGCCGTTTGTAGCGCACCGTAGCCTAAGCCTCCACGATCCTGAATATACAGCGAGTAACCGGAACCCTGGCCAAGACCGAGAATCGGCGGCGGCAGGATTGAGAAGCCAAAGCCTTCCTGAATTTGCGCGATTTTGGCATTGATCTCGGCGTTAATTTCCGCCGCGGAATGTTTGCGCTGATCGAATGGCTTCAGACCAAAAAATACCGTGCCGGTGTTAGGCGTATTGGTGAATTGCAGCGCGTTAAGCCCCGGAAACGCCACCGCATAATCCACGCCTTCCGTGTTCATCCCGATTTCGCTCATTTTACGGATGACCGCGTCGGTGCGGGCCAGCGAAGATCCTTCCGGCATTTTCACGCCGCCGATCAGGTAGAGTTTATCCTGAGTGGGAATAAATCCGCCCGGCACGGCTTTAAACATCACGCCGGCAGCGCCAAGCAGCAGCAGGTAAACGATAAACACGGCGCCGCGTCGTCCGAGCGTTTTGCCAACCAGCCCCTGATAACCGTGTGAGCTGCGATGGAAGAAGCGGTTGAACGGGCGGAACAGCCAGCCAAACAGGCGATCGATAAGCCGGGTCGGGAGGTCTCTCGGCGCACCGTGCGGCTTCAGCAGCAGGGCAGCCAGCGCCGGGGAGAGGGTCAGCGAGTTGATGGCCGAGATCACCGTCGAAATCGCGATCGTCACCGCAAACTGTTTATAGAATTGCCCGGTTACGCCGGAGAGGAAAGCCATCGGCACGAACACCGCGCACAGTACCAGGGCGATGGCGATAATCGGCCCGGAAACTTCCCGCATCGCCTGGTGCGCCGCCTGCAGAGGGGCGAGACCCTCCTCAATATTACGCTCGACGTTTTCCACCACCACAATCGCGTCGTCCACCACGATCCCTATGGCGAGGACCAGACCGAACAGGCTCAGGGTATTCAGCGAGAAGCCAAGCAGATAGAGAATACCGAACGTCCCTACCACCGACACAGGTACGGCAATCAGCGGAATAATCGATGCCCGCCAGGTTTGCAGGAACAGGATTACCACCAGTACCACCAGCACTACCGCTTCGAGCAGGGTTTGCACCACCGCGCGGATAGAGTCGCGTACAAAAACGGTGGGGTCGTAAGGGGAGGCCCACTTCATATCTTCCGGGAAACGCGTGGACAGTTCGTCCATTTTGGCGCGTACCGCATTCGACAAATCAATGGCGTTGGCTCCCGGCGACTGGAAGATACCGATCCCGACCGCATCTTTATTGTTAAGCTGGGAACGCAGCGCGTAGCTGCCTGACCCCATTTCGATGCGCGCAACATCGTGCAGGCGTACCAGCGAACCATCCTGGGCCGTTTTGAGAATGATATTGCCGAATTCCTCTTCCGTGTGCAGGCGGCCCTGGGCGTTAATGGAAATCAGGAAGTCGCTCTCTTTCGGCAGTGGCTCGGCGCCAAGTTGCCCGGCGGACACCTGCACGTTTTGCTCCTGCATTGCCGTCACGACATCGGAGGCGGTCAAGCCGCGTGCGGCTACCTTATTCGGGTCCAGCCAGATTCGCATGGCGTATTCGCCAGCACCAAAAATCTGGATTTGGCCGACGCCGGGCAGGCGCGCCAGCTCGTCCTTCACTTTTAAGGTGGCGTAGTTGCGCATATATAGCGAATCGTATTTACCGTTGGGCGAAAACAGATGTACCACCAGGGTGAGTGTCGGCGACTGTTTCTGAGTGGTAATCCCCAGGCGGCGTACGTCTTCCGGCAGACGCGCTTCGGCCTGCGATACCCGGTTTTGTACCTGAACCTGTGCCTGATCGGGGTCGGTACCCGGGCGGAAAGTGACGGTGGTGACCAGGACGCCGTCAGAACCGGCGACGGATTTCATGTACATCATGTTCTCGACACCGTTGATCGCTTCTTCCAGCGGCGTTGCCACGGTCTCGGCGATCACTTTCGGGTTGGCACCAGGATATTCCGCGCGTACCTGGACACTCGGCGGCACGACGTCAGGGTATTCGCTGACTGGCAGCAGCGGAATGGCGATGAGCCCGGTAATAAAAATCAAAATCGACAGCACTGCGGCGAAAATCGGCCTGTCGATAAAAAAGCGGGAAAAGTCCATGCGTCGGATTCTCTGGTTAGGGATCAGTTGAGGGCAGTGCTGGCGGTCATCGCCACGGTTTTCGCGTTAACCGGCATCCCGGGCATAAACACTTTTTGTAAACCCTCGACGATGACTTTATCGCCAGGATTGAGCCCCTGCTGGACGATGCGTAAACCGGCGGCCAGGCGACCCGGCTTGATATCGCGGCGCTGAGCTTTACCATCTTTATCAACGATATAGACGTATTTCCGGTCCTGATCGGTCAGTACAGCTTTATCGTCAATCAGCGTGGCCTGGAATTCGGCGCTGCCCGGCAGGCGCACGCGGGCAAATAAGCCCGGTATGAACTGGCGCTGGGTGTTATCCAGCAGTGCGCGCATACGGATAGTGCCGGTACTTGGTGTTAATTGATTATCGAGGAAATCCACTTTCCCCTGATGGGGGTAGCCGTCCTCACCGACAAGACCAATCTCCACCGGGAGCGCAAGGTGATTGCTGGCAGCCCCCTGGCCACTGCGGGCGAGGTTTTGATAGTGAAGATAGGTTGACTCATCGACATCAAAATAGACGTAGACCGTCTTCTGTGAGACCACCGTTGTCAGCACGCTGGCGCTGTCACCCGCGGTCACGAGGTTACCGCGGGTGATCAGTGCGCGGCTGGCGCGACCATCGATAGGGGCGGTCACTTTGGTGAAATCAAGGTTAAGCTGAGCGGCATCAACGGCTGCCTGCGCGGCCTGGATGTCGGCCTGCGCCTGGGTAGCGGCCGAACGGCGCTGCTCCCACTCTTCACGGGAGACTAAGTTGGTGTTGATTAATTTGTCGGTACGACTGGCCTCGCTGCGCGCCAGGCTGGCCTGGGTTTTGGCTCTTGCCAGCGTTGCCTGCGCCTGCTCCAGGGCGGCGCGATAGGTTCTGTCATCGATAGTGAATAGCACCTCGCCCTTTTTCACTTCCTGGCCGTCGGTGTAGTTCACTTTTTCAATGTAGCCGGAGACACGTGGACGGAGCTGAACGCTTTCGACCGCTTCAATGCGACCGTTAAAGCTGTCCCACTGGCTAATGGATTTCACCACTACGTCAGCGACGCTGACGGCAGGGGCTTGTGGTGCGGCGTTTTGCGCGGCGCTGTTATCGCAGCTGGCAAGCAGCGTGGCGATGACTGCGCTCCCCAGTACGCGCAGATAAAAGTTAACCCAGGTTTTTTGCAGGCTCATTATTTTTATTCCGGTAATTGTTGCCGCCGGGCAAGACGCAGCGAAGGACGCTGCGCGACTTCCTATGTCCGGGCTGGCTTAAGGCCATTTGTGTCGTTCATCGCCACAAAACTGTAACAGTTGCGAATACACTATCGCGGCGATTGTAGGAAGGCGCTTAATTAAGTGCAAGAATAATTGTTGCACTTTATGTGCTGTTTCCGTTGCGCGAAAAAGGCACCTTTCAGGCAGGGGATTTAATGTAACAATAAAACTTGCAATTTATGTAAAAGCAGGTCACCTTTAAATGCAATAGATAAAGATACTTTTATTAACAGCCCAGGGGAACCCGCGATGAACACTGGCGCTTTTATACACGATTTACTTGACTGGATTGATAATAACATTGAAAGCCGCCTCGATATTGACACGGTCTCCAGGCGGGCAGGTTATTCAAAATGGCATCTTCAGCGCATATTCAAAGAACATACCGGCCATCCGATTGGCGAATACATCCGCGCCCGGAAGCTGCAAAAATCGCTTGAGCGCTTAACTCTCAGCGATGAGCCGATCCTCAATGTGGCCATCGCGCTGGGTTTCGACTCCCAGCAGTCCTTCAATCGCAGCTTCAAGCGCCAGTATGGTCAGGCGCCGGGTGTCTGGCGCCGCAGCATGGGAACGGCTCCATCGTGCCCGCGTCCAGGCTGATGGTGGGGTAGGGCTTAACCGAGAAGCTCAGGCTTGATGAGATAAACGGAGTGGCTAGTCCTGCTATAGGTTGACAGTTTTTGGTCTGTAAAACGCCTGATGAACATCATCGGGCGTTTTGTATTTCAGGACCCGATGGGGTCGCTCATGGTTATAAATTACCCCGGATTCTTTTACCATCGTTCTGGCCTGTGCAAGGTCGACCGGTCGCGAGAGTAAAAACGCCTTTTTCAGGATCCCGTTGACTCACTCAGCCAGCGCATTCAGGTACCCGCGCGGCACGGGCACGAGCCCCACGAAGATGAGACACTGTCCAGCCGCTGGGTAAAGCAGTATAAAACTGAGCTGCGTGACTGGCGTGCGGGCTATGTTTATCTGACCAACGATGCGGAAGTGCGCACCAGCCTCAGTGTGCTGTTCCCGAAACTGAAGAAGATGATGCCGTTCCCGAAAACCCGGGCGGATGACCGGCAAAACGCCGGCAGAAAACGCTTTCTCCAGGGCGTGGTCAGATTTCTGGCACAACAGAGGTTCTGAGTGCATGAATCAACGCAGAAGTCAGCCAGAATAATCATATGAAGTATGATTGACCGGTATTGATGAATATATCCAGCCTTCTCAGGAAACCTTTATGAGCGATAAAAGCAGGGCCTTTCGTCTTCTCCATGATTCACAGAAGACCTTTGTCATTCCTAATCCCTGGGACACTGGTACGGCCAGGATACTCGAAAAAATGGGCTTCATGTCTCTCGCCACCACCAGTGCGGGTCTCGCATTTTCTCTGGGGATGGCTGAAGGTCAGGTCCCCTGGCAGCAGATACTTCATCATTGCCGGAGCATCGCAGAAGCGACCACTCTGCCCGTATCCGCTGATCTGGAAAAAGGGACAGGTGACAGTCCGGAGAGTGCGGCTGAAACCATTAAAATTGCAGTTGATACCGGACTTGCGGGCTGTTCCCTTGAGGATCATACCGGCCGGCCAGAAAACCCCATCTTTGATTTGAGCCTTGCGGTCGAGAGAATTTCAGCGGCAGCTGAATCGCGTGATGCATGTGATCCTGATTTTGTGATTACTGCACGCGCTGAAAATTTCATGTGGGGCAATCAGGATCTGGATGACACGATCCTGAGACTTCAGGCTTTCGAAAAAGCAGGGGCCGATGTTCTCTATGCACCTGGAATTAACGACCTTTCAATGATTAATATTGTCTGCAGGTCCGTAAAAAAACCGGTCAATGTGGTCATGGGGTTGCCCGGAAATGTTTACAGTGTGGAGGAACTTTCACAGGCAGGGGTCCGTCGTATAAGTGTGGGAGCATCAATGGCCCGGTTTGCCTATGGTGCGTTTATTCAGGCAGCTCGTGAGGTCAGTTGTGACGGCACCTTTTCATATTCACAACATGCCATCAGTTTTTCAGAGCTTGAAGCCTTTTTTCAAAAGGCTGTTCAGTAATCACCTTTTTCATCTGGTGACCCTGACCCGAAATCCTGCGCCATTCAGAAACAGAATGCCGGCATGATAAACCCTCCCCTGAACGGAGGTGATGCCGATGAAATAGTCACGATTCACCGAAGAGCTGATTGTCTTTGCCCTGAAGCCGGTTATTCCTGATTATGACTTGAGCATATTCAGGGTCAGGGGAGCGGACAATCCAAATGGTATACATTGGCGCTGAAAAATAACCTCCCCTCCGGTCGCCCATGCTGATGTGGCGCTTATCTGCGAACCTGATGAGCAATGGAGCTCTGTCGGCAGCAAAGCCCGACAGCACTGGTTCTGGTACACATACAATCCCAAAACAGGCGGTATTCTGGCTTATACGTTCGGACCTTGTACTGATGAAACCTATCGTGAACTGCTGGCTCTGCTGATGCCGTTTACTATATGCATAATAACCAGCGATGATTGGGGAAATTATGCCAGAGAAGTGCCGAATGAGAAGCATCTGACTGGAAAAATATTCACTCAGCGTATTGAACGTAACAATCTGACACTGAGGAGATGCATTAAACGTCTGGCGCGAAAAACAATTTGCGTCTCACGCTCTGTTGATCTGCATGAAAAAGTCATCGGGGTGTTCAATGGGAAATACATATTCTACTAATTGGATGCATTTCCGTATTTCGATACTAACTTCACAAAAATATAGAAATAGGCATGTAGTCTTAACGGTTAATAAACTAAAAAATCCCAATTCTACTACTATTAATAGTTGACGGGAGGGTGGATCGTTTATTTTGTTTTTTAGGTTAATGATCTCTACTACTATTAATAGTTGACAGGGAGATGAGTTGTTTATTTTGTTTTTTTTAGGTTAATGATCTGCATTTTTTATAATAAATGCATTGTTATAACT
>NZ_JBCNNS010000038.1:0-35958 GCF_039594335.1 Raoultella sp. | reverse complement strand
AAAATAAACATGCTGATGGAACGCAGCTCCTGATGGCTCTGCGCCGCCCGCAGTTCAGAGGCCTGCGCTACCCGGGCAACGTACTGATTAATATCGCTGTTGAGCAGCGCCACCAGTGCCTTAATGTGAAACATATACCAGCCGATGGCCAAATCGCTCTCCTCCAGCTGCGCCGATAGCGGCTCCAGCCTGGCCAGCTCGCTGTTGAAATCCAGCAGAATCGCCGCCAGCGTTGGGTCACGGCTGGTTGTCGGCAGAACACCTCTCACTTTGTCCAACTGCTGAACGATCGATCGCGGCGTCGAAGTATGAATCGCCGCAACGATCAGCCGATCCATCTCTGCCAGTGGCCGTGGATCGATCCCGTCAGCGTCATGTCGCTCGTTAAGATCCTGAATATGTCGGAGATAACTCTGGTTCTGATAGAGCGAACTGAGCAGTTCATTCCGCTGCAGGTGACGACGCTGCCCGCGTTCCAGCATGCCGCTGACGCTCTGCTGCAACTCATTGCTGCGACGAATAATACTGGCCACCAGCGCCAGCTCCTGCTGCGCCAGCGGCGCGGCGGCGAGGTGAGAGAGTGAATATTTCAGGGCCTGCTGAGTCTCCAGCAGGCGTTCAGCTTCGCTTTTATACTCCAGCGCACCGACCACCTGCGAGAGGCGAACCGCCGCGGTGGCAACGTTCGCGGTATCACGAGCCAGATTCATGCTGCCGGTCATATCGTCCAGCGTCTGCTGCTGCACCTGTTCTTGTAACAGGCTGGCATGGCGAAAACCGAGTAGCGACACGCCAGCCACCATCAGCGTGACCGCAACCATCAGCAAATTAAACGACAGCAGGCGCCCGCGAGCACTGGTGAAAAACCGGTAGCGATGGGATGGCATGGTCAGCTCCACGATCTTTTTATTTATCCTGGCGGTTGCTGACCCTGAGCGAGAGAGTCGCATCGCATAATTGTGAGCCAGGTTAACTATTCATCAATATGACAAATATGAACGGCGTCTGACATTTTGCATTTATTGTTGTGTGGTGCACTGCGATTCTCAAACACACTCGCAGGAGAGCCACCATGCAGGGGACACCGGTACTATCCATGCGCAATATTGCCAAAGCCTTTGGCAAGTTTTATGCGCTGAAAGGCGTCGATCTGACGGTCTGGCCCGGCGAAATCCACGCCTTAATGGGGGAGAACGGCGCTGGCAAAAGCACGTTGATGAAGATTCTCGCCGGAGCGTACACCGCCACCAGCGGCGAGATCCTGATCGACGGAAAGCCGCACGTCATTAAAGGACCAAAAGATGCGCTGGCCGCCGGGATCACGCTGATTTACCAGGAGATGCAGCTGGCGCCAAATTTAACTGTCGCTGAAAACATTTTCCTCGGCAGCGAACTGGCACGCGGCGGACTGGTACAGCGCAAAGAGATGATAAATCAAGCCCAGGCGGTCATCGATCGTCTCGGGGCCCAGTTTAAGGCCAGTGACCGGGTGATGTCCCTGACCATTGCCGAACAGCAGCAGGTGGAGATCGCCCGCGCCCTGCATCGCAACAGCCGGGTTCTGGTAATGGACGAGCCCACCGCCGCCCTCTCCTCTCGTGAGACCCATCGCCTGTTTGAACTGATTCTGCGCCTGCGCGACGAAGGGATGGCGATTATCTATATCAGCCATCGCATGGCGGAGGTTTATGAACTGTCTGACCGCGTCAGCGTGTTGCGCGATGGCCAGTACGTCGGCAGCCTGACCCGCGACAAGCTCAATGCCTCCGAACTGGTGCGAATGATGGTCGGCCGTCCGTTAAGCGACCTGTTCAATAAAGAGCGTGATATTCCGCCCGGTCAGACGCGCCTGCGGGTACAGGACTTGACCGACGGTGGCAAAGTGAAAGCCAGCAGTCTGGTGGTACGGGCGGGGGAAATCGTCGGTCTCGCCGGTCTGGTCGGCGCCGGCCGCTCCGAACTGGCGCAACTGATTTTCGGCGTGCGCCGGGCCACCGGCGGCGTCATCGAGATTGACGGCGAGCCGGTGATCATTCACTCCCCGCGCGCAGCCATCGACCTGGGTATCGGCTTTCTCACCGAAAACCGCAAGGAGCAGGGGCTGTTCCTTGAGATGGCGGCGCAGGAGAACATCACCATGGCCACCCTCGAACGGGATGCCCACTGGGGCATGCTCAATCGCAAAAAAGCGCAGACTCTCTCCAACGATGCGATCTCCCTGCTCAATATTCGCGTGCCGCACGCGCAGGTGCGGGCCGGCGGCCTTTCCGGCGGCAATCAGCAAAAGCTGCTGATCTCCCGCTGGGTCGCCATCGGTCCGCGCATTTTGCTGCTTGATGAACCGACGCGCGGCGTTGACGTCGGTGCCAAAAGCGAGATTTACCGCATCATGACCCAGATGGCGCGCCAGGGGGTGGCGATCCTGATGATCTCCAGCGAACTCCCCGAAGTGGTCGGCATGAGCGATCGGGTTTACGTCATGCGCGAAGGCAGCATCGCTGGCGAACTCCAGGCCGGCGACATCAGCCAGGAAAGCATTATGACGCTGGCCACCGGCGTTAACGACTCTCACCTTAAGGCGGTATCACCATGACAATACAGAAAGAGACTGCCGCGCAGCCGGTGGCAAAATCCGTATCAGCGAAGAAAATCCTGATGGGCGATCTGGTACAAACGGTCGGTATTTTGCCGATTTTAATCCTGATTGTTGCGGTATTTGGCTTTATTGCCCCCAACTTCTTTACCGAAAGCAACCTGCTGAATATTACCCGTCAGGCATCGATCAACATCGTGCTCGCCGCCGGGATGACCTTCATTATTCTGACCGGGGGGATCGATCTGTCCGTCGGCTCGATTCTCGGCACCACCGCGGTAGCGGCCATGGTGGTGTCGCTGATCCCGGAGCTGTCGCTGCTTTCAATTCCTGCGGCGCTGATGCTCGGCCTGCTGCTCGGTTTATTTAACGGCGCACTGGTCGCCTTCGCCGGACTACCGCCGTTTATCGTGACGCTCGGGACCTACACGGCCCTGCGCGGAGCCGCCTATCTGTTGGCCAACGGCACCACGGTGATTAACTCCGATATCAGCTTCGAATGGATCGGTAATGATTACCTCGGGCCGGTTCCGTGGCTGGTGGTGATCGCCCTGATAGTGGTGGCGGTGTGCTGGTTCATTCTGCGCCGCACGACCCTCGGCGTTCATATCTACGCCGTGGGTGGCAACATGCAGGCGGCAAGGCTTACTGGGATCAAAGTGTGGCTGGTGCTGCTGTTCGTTTACGGCATGAGCGGCTTGCTCTCCGGGCTGGGAGGCGTCATGAGCGCCTCGCGGCTATACAGCGCAAACGGCAACCTCGGCGTAGGTTATGAGCTGGATGCCATCGCCGCCGTCATTCTCGGCGGGACCAGTTTCGTCGGCGGCATCGGCACTATCACCGGCACGCTGGTGGGAGCGTTGATTATCGCCACGCTCAATAACGGCATGACGCTGATGGGAGTCTCCTATTTCTGGCAACTGGTGATCAAAGGGGCGGTGATCATCATTGCGGTGCTGATCGACAAATACCGTACCCGACACCATCAAAGTGCATAACAACAATACCCTACAAACAGAGGAAAACAGCATGCGTTTGAAACCCGTAGTAACCGCACTCTGTGCCGGCGCGCTGCTTGCCGCAGCGCCCTTTACCCAGGCCAAAGAGCTGAAGTCAATCGGCGTCACGGTGGGGGATTTAGCCAACCCGTTCTTTGTACAAATCACCAAAGGCGCGGAGCTGGAAGCCCGTAAGCTGGCCGGAGACAATGTGAAAGTGACCCTGGTCTCCAGCGGTTACGATCTGGGTCAGCAGGTGGCGCAGATCGATAACTTTATTGCCGCCAAAGTCGACATGATTATCCTCAACGCCGCCGACTCAAAAGGGATTGGCCCCGCGGTGAAACGCGCGCAAGATGCCGGGATCGTGGTGGTTGCTGTGGACGTGGCCGCTGAAGGCGCCAATGCCACCATCACCTCTGATAACACTCAGGCGGGCGAAATGGCCTGTAAATACATCACCGACCGCCTGAAAGGCAAAGGGAATGTGGTGATTATCAACGGGCCGCCGGTTTCTGCCGTGCAGAACCGCGTCGAAGGCTGCCAGACCGAGTTTGCACGCCACCCGAATATCAAAGTGCTCTCCTACAACCAAAATGCGAAAGGCAGCCGTGAGGGCGGTCTGGAAATTATGACCTCATTGCTGGCCGCGAATCCGAAGATCGATGGCGTCTTTGCCATCAACGATCCGACTGCGATCGGTGCCGATCTGGCGGCAAAACAGGCACAACGTCATGAGTTCTTTATCGTTGGCGTCGACGGGAGTCCGGACGGTGAAGAGGCGTTGAAACGTAAAAACTCGCTGTTTGTGGCAACGCCGGCGCAGGACCCGCAGGTGATGGCGGCGAAAGCGGTCGAGATCGGGTATGACATTCTGCAGGGTAAACCGGCGCCAGCCGCCCCGGTGCTGATCCCGGTGACGCTGATCGATAAAAACAATATCGGTAGTTACAAAGGCTGGACCGTGAAGTAAGGGCAATATTTCCCCGCTGGCCCCGCATCTGCCGGGGCTACGCCGCTCTGTCGCCGTGGATAACATCCGCGGCGAACACATAGCCCAGTCCCCGCAGGGTTTTGATCAGCGTCGGCTGATGCGGATTCGGTTCAATTTTGCGCCGCAGGCGCATGATCAGCACGTCAATTGTCCGGTCAAAGACTTCAGTGCTCTCGCTATGGGTCAAGGCCAGCAGCTGTTCGCGATTGAGCACCCGGCGAGCGTTTTGCGCCAGCGCCAGCAGCAGGCTGTACTCTCCCTGAGTCAGCGGCACCGCTTGCTGTTGCGGGTTAAACAACTCGCAGCGGAACGTATCCAGCCGCCAGCCGCTAAAGAGTAATCCCGTGCCGCTGCTCGCTCCTTCAATGCCCAGCGCGCCGCTACGTCTGAGTACCGCCTTCACCCGGGCCACCACCACCCGTGAATTAAACGGTTTGGCAATATAATCATCGGCGCCCATTTCCAGCCCGACCACCACGTCGGATTCGCTGCCGAGGCCAGTCAGCATCACCACCGATAAATCAGGCCGGCTGCGTTGCAGCTGTTGCAGTACCAGCAGCCCGTTGGTGTCGGGGAGAATCATATCCAGCAGCACCAGCGAGATATCCGCGCGCTGGGCCGCCACCGCCAGCGCATCGTTGCCGCTCTGGCACACCAGCACGTCAAAAACATGCGCGCTGAGCACATCGCTAAGCAGTTCGCCAATCGCGCTGTCATCATCTACAACCAAAATGACCGGTTTCATTACTTGCCTCTGCCCGCACGGAATGTTCTCTGTCTGCTTAATTCAGCAAAGCCCCCTCGACAAATCCATTATCGGATCGCGTTTCTTCAATCCATGTCACATCTCACCCCCCTTCGACACGTCAAAACTGACGACGGCCTGCTTTTCGTCAGCATTTAGCCCACAAAATCGACGTATCATCAGTCAATATCCACAATAAAAATATGGCATAGAAGATGCATATTGACGGCGTGATAGCGCAGATGCGCCCATTGATGAACTGGAGCAAGACCGATGAAAAAAGTCGTCACGGTTTGCCCGTATTGCGCATCAGGTTGCAAGATCAACCTGGTGGTCGATAACGGCAAAATCGTCCGGGCTGAGGCGGCACAGGGGAAAACCAACCAGGGAACCCTGTGTCTGAAAGGCTATTATGGCTGGGATTTCATTAACGATACCCAAATCCTCACCCCGCGCCTGAAAACCCCTATGATCCGTCGTCAGCGTGGCGGCAAACTGGAAGCCGTCTCCTGGGAGGAAGCGCTCGACTACGTCGCCACCCGTCTCAGCGCCATTAAAGAGAAGTATGGCCCGGACGCGATTCAAACGACCGGTTCGTCCCGCGGGACGGGGAACGAAACCAACTATGTGATGCAAAAATTCGCGCGCGCCGTTATTGGTACCAATAACGTCGACTGCTGCGCTCGCGTCTGACACGGCCCTTCGGTTGCAGGTCTGCACCAATCGGTCGGTAACGGCGCTATGAGTAATGCCATCACCGAGATCGACAATACCGATCTGGTATTTATCTTCGGGTATAACCCGGCAGATTCACACCCTATTGTGGCGAATCACGTGATTAACGCCAAACGCAACGGGGCGAAAATTATCGTCTGCGATCCGCGTAAAATCGAAACCGCACGTATCGCTGATATGCACATTGCGCTGAAGAACGGCTCGAACATCGCACTGCTCAACGCCATCGGGCATGTCATTATCGAAGAAGATCTCTACGATAAATCCTTCGTCGCCAGCCGTTCTGAAGGCTTCGAGGAGTATCGCAAAATCGTCGAAGGCTATACGCCGGAGTCGGTGGAAGAGATTACCGGCGTCAGCGCACAAGAGATCCGTGCCTGCGCCCGCATGTACGCCAGTGCGAAATCCGCCGCCATCCTGTGGGGCATGGGCGTGACTCAGTTCTACCAGGGGGTTGAAACCGTGCGTTCGCTGACCAGCCTGGCGATCCTCACCGGCAACCTCGGCAAGCCGAGCGTCGGCGTCAACCCGGTACGCGGCCAGAACAACGTTCAGGGCGCCTGCGATATGGGCGCGCTGCCGGACACCTATCCAGGCTATCAATACGTGAAGTTCCCGGAGAATCGCGAGAAATTCGCCCGAGCCTGGGGCGTCGAGAGCCTGCCGGCGCATACCGGCTATCGCATCAGCGAACTGCCGCACCGCGCGGCGCACGGCGAAGTACGGGCGGCGTACATTATGGGCGAAGATCCGCTGCAGACCGATGCCGAGCTCTCTGCCGTGCGTCAGGCGTTTGAACAGCTGGAGCTGGTTATTGTCCAGGATATTTTCATGACCAAAACCGCCTCGGCGGCCGATGTCATCCTGCCATCTACCTCGTGGGGCGAGCATGAAGGGGTCTATACCGCAGCGGATCGCGGCTTCCAGCGCTTCTTTAAAGCGGTTGAACCGAAGTGGGACCTGAAAACCGACTGGCAGATCATTAGCGAAATCGCCACCCGAATGGGCTATCCGATGCACTACAACAACACCCAAGAGATCTGGGACGAGTTGCGACATCTGTGCCCGGACTTTTACGGTGCCACCTACGAGAAAATGGGCGAGCTGGGCTACGTGATGTGGCCGTGTCGCGATGAGTCCGATGCCGACCAGGGGACCTCTTATCTGTTTAAAGAGAAGTTCGACACCCCTAACGGCCTGGCGCAGTTCTTCACCTGCGACTGGGTGGCGCCGATCGATAAGCTCACCGACGAGTATCCGCTGGTGCTCTCCACCGTGCGGGAAGTGGGTCACTATTCGTGCCGTTCGATGACCGGCAACTGCGCGGCGCTGGCCGCGCTGGCGGATGAGCCGGGCTATGCGCAAATCAATACCGCCGATGCCGCGCGACTGGGCATTGAGGATGAGGCGCTGGTATGGGTTAACTCGCGTAAAGGCCGCATTATCACCCGTGCGCAGGTCAGCGATCGTCCGAATAAAGGGGCGGTCTATATGACCTATCAGTGGTGGATTGGTGCCTGTAACGAACTGGTCACGGAGAACTTAAGCCCGATAACCAAAACGCCAGAGTACAAGTACTGTGCCGTCAACGTTGAGCGCATCGCCGACCAGCGCGCCGCCGAACAGTATGTGATTGATGAGTACAACACGCTGAAAACCCGCCTGCGCGAAAGCGCAATGGGTTAATCAGACCGCCTCCGTGGAGGCGGTACTTCGTGCCTGCCCGGGCTATCGGACCGCAGACAACGGCGAATCGGTAGCCCGGGTAAGGCGTTTACGCCGCAGCCTTGGAAAACAGATCACACTATTGCCAGGCGATGACCCGCAAGTACCCACAAGTTCCCGTCGTTTTCTTCTCCTTCACCTGCCTTTATACTGCGCGCTGTGTTCCTGACCGACAATAAAAAATGAAATACCTCTATTTACTTCTGATGCTGTTTTCTCTTGCCACGGGTGCCACGGATCCTGGCAGCCAGTACAAGCAACAGGCGGAAGCCGGCGATCCGCGGGCGCAGTACTATCTTGCCGATACCTACGTCAGCTCCGGTGACTATCAGCAGGCCGAATACTGGGCGCAGAAATCGGCCGATAACGGCGACGGGGATGCGCTGGCGCTGCTGGCCCAGCTGAAAATTCGCAACCCACAGCAGGCCGATTACAAACAGGCCAGGGAGCTGGCTGAGAAAGCAGTGCAGGCTGGCAGCAAGGCAGGAGACATTATCCTGGCCCGCGTGCTGGTCAACCATCAGGCGGGGCCGACGGACTATTCCCATGCCATCACCCTGTTACAGGATGCCGCCCAGGATCCGGAAAGCGACTCCGCCGTCGACGCTCAGATGCTGTTGGGTTTGATTTACGCCAGCGGTGTCCAGATAACAGAGGATGACGCCAGAGCAACGGACTTTTTTAAACGCAGCTCCTCGCTGTCGCGTACCGGTTATGCTGAATACTGGGCCGGGATGATGTTCCTGCAGGGAGAACAAGGTTTTATCGAACCCAACCAGCAGAAAGCGTTGCACTGGCTCAATGTCAGCTGTCAGGAGGGATTTGATACCGGCTGCGAAGAGTTCGACAGGATAAGTAAAAGATAAGAAAAAGCCCGGCGCGATGTCACCGGGCGTTGTGTCTTATTGCGCCGTTTTATCAAATTTGCCCAGCACTTCGCGCTCATAGGCCAGCGCTTTTTTGCGGTCAAACTTGTGCTCCCATTTGGCGATCACCAGCACCGCCAGCGCATTCCCCACCACGTTCAGCGCGGTACGCGCCATATCGAGGATACGGTCAACACCGGCGATAAAGGCCAGCCCTTCCAGCGGAATCCCTACGCTCCCGAGTGTCGCCAACAGCACCACGAAAGAGACGCCCGGCACGCCGGCAATCCCTTTCGAGGTGACCATCAGCGTCAGCACCAGGGTGATTTCCTGCCACAGCGACAGGTCAATACCGTACAACTGGGCAATAAAGATCGCCGCGATACTCTGATACAGCGTTGATCCATCGAGGTTAAACGAGTAGCCGGTCGGCACGACAAAACTGGTAATAGAAGCTGGTGCGCCATAGGCTTCCATCTTCTCAATAATACGCGGTAATACGCTCTCGGAGCTGGCGGTGGAGTAGGCCAGAATCAGCTCGTCTTTCAGAATACGGATCAGAATCCAGATACTTAATCCGCATACCCGCGCCACGATCCCCAGCACCACCAGCGCGAAGAACAAAACCGCGAAGTAGACCAGGATAACCAGTTTAGCCAGCGGCCACAGCGAGGCGAAGCCAAAGGTGGCAACGGTCACCGAAATCAGCGCAAACACCCCGACAGGTGCATAGCGCATCACCATGTGGGTCACTTTGAACATGGTTTCGGAAATCGAGCGGAAAACGGTCACCAGCGGCTCACGATGGGTCGCCGGCAGCGAAGAGAGTCCCAGGCCGAAGAGTACCGAGAAGAAGATAATCGGCAACATATCGCCTTTCGCCATCGAGGCGACGATGTTGGTCGGCACCAGCGACAGTATCGTTCCCATCAGGCCATGAGCGTGACTTTGCACCTCTGCCGTTGTGCTTTGATATTTCGAAATATCCACCGCGGCCAGTTGCGACATATCAATACCGCTGCCCGGCTGGAAGACGTTGGCCAGGGTAATCCCCAGCACGATCGCCACCGTGGTGATCACTTCAAAATAGATAATGGTTTTCGCGCCGATACGGCCCAGTTGCTTCGCGTCGCCAACGCCCGCAATCCCGACGATCAGCGTCGAGATGACAATCGGAACGACGATCATCTTGATCAGGTGGATAAAGATATCGCCCGCTGGCGTCAAGATATTCGCAATTAACCAATCACGGCCGTCGGCATGATAATGCAGGTAACTGCCCAGAAGTATGCCCAGCACCAAGGCCAGCAAAATCTGCCAGGCCAGGCTGACTTTTGTTTTTTTCTTCACTACTGACTTCCTCAATGAGAGGCACCATTCCCGTAAGTCATGATGCCCGCTGAAAGGGATATGAATTGTGTTGCGTTGCTCTATGGGGTTTTTTAACGCGCGGTATCAGTATCATCTGCACGGCATGCTACGCAAGCGTTTAAGAACAGGGCTTTTCTCTGTGTTTCTGCATAAATTCACTAAAATTCCTCACTTCTGTTGCATAAGTATCTGTTATAAAAAAAAATTCATAGATTCCATTTCTATAAATATATTCCTGAAATTATTTCACTTCAAAGTTTCATTTGATTGATTTTCATTCAGTTGAATCAATGCGTGATCTGTCCCCCAAATAGCAAACAAAGCCGTGAAAGACCCTACTCTTAACGTTTACTTGACATATATTTAACAACCTACAGGAGAAAAAAAGCCATGAGCCAAATACATAAGCACTCGATTCCCGCTAACATTGCGGACAGCTGCCTGATTAACCCGGAACAGTACAAGGCGCAGTATCACCAATCTGTCATCGACCCGGATGCGTTTTGGGGTGAGCAAGGCAAAATCCTTGACTGGATGCGGCCCTATACGCGCGTGAAGAACACCTCATTCGCGCCGGGCAACGTCTCTATTAAATGGTATGAAGACGGCACGCTGAACCTTGCTGCTAACTGCCTCGATCGCCACCTCGCCGAACGCGGCGACCAGACCGCGATTATCTGGGAAGGCGACGACGCCAGCCAGAGCAAACATATCACTTATCGCGAACTCCACCGCGACGTCTGCCGCTTTGCTAACGTCCTGCTCGACCTTGGCATTAAAAAGGGCGATGTCGTCGCTATCTATATGCCCATGGTGCCAGAAGCTGCCGTTGCCATGCTGGCCTGCGCCCGCATCGGTGCGATCCACTCGGTGATATTCGGCGGCTTTTCTCCCGAAGCGGTGGCCGGGCGTATCATCGACTCGAACTCTCGTCTGGTCATTACTGCCGATGAAGGGCTGCGCGCCGGACGCGCAATTCCGCTGAAGAAGAACGTCGACGACGCGTTAAAAAATCCGAATGTGAAAAGCATTGAGCATGTCGTGGTACTCAAACGTACCGGCGGCAACATCGACTGGCAGGAAGGACGCGACCTGTGGTGGAGCGACCTGATCGAGAAAGCCAGCGACCAGCATCAGCCAGAAGAGATGAATGCGGAAGATCCGCTGTTCATCCTCTATACATCCGGTTCAACCGGTAAGCCCAAAGGGGTGCTGCACACCACCGGCGGTTATCTGGTCTATGCCGCCACCACCTTCAAATATGTCTTTGACTACCATCCCGGCGATATCTACTGGTGTACCGCCGACGTGGGCTGGGTGACTGGCCACAGCTATCTGCTGTATGGCCCGCTGGCCTGCGGCGCCACCACGCTGATGTTTGAAGGGGTGCCGAACTGGCCGACGCCAGCGCGGATGTGTCAGGTCGTCGATAAGCACAAGGTCAATATTCTCTACACCGCACCGACGGCGATCCGTGCGCTGATGGCGGAAGGTGATAAGGCCATCGAAGGCACAGATCGCTCTTCCCTGCGTATTCTGGGCTCGGTCGGCGAGCCGATTAACCCGGAAGCCTGGGAGTGGTACTGGAAGAAGATCGGCAACGAGAAATGCCCGGTGATGGATACCTGGTGGCAAACTGAAACTGGCGGCTTCATGATTACTCCGCTGCCGGGCGCCATTGAGCTGAAAGCGGGTTCCGCCACGCGTCCGTTCTTCGGCGTGCAGCCGGTGCTGGTCGACAATGAAGGCACGCCGCTGGAGGGTGCGGCCGAAGGCAATCTGGCCATCGCCGACTCCTGGCCGGGACAGGCGCGAACCCTGTTCGGCGATCACGAGCGCTTTGAACAGACCTACTTCTCAACCTTCAAAAATATGTATTTCAGCGGCGACGGCGCACGTCGCGATGAAGATGGCTATTTCTGGATCACTGGCCGCGTGGACGACGTGTTGAACGTATCCGGCCACCGTCTGGGTACCGCAGAAATCGAATCAGCGCTGGTATCGCACCCGAAAATTGCCGAAGCGGCCGTGGTCGGTATTCCGCATAACATTAAAGGCCAGGCGATTTACGCTTACGTCACGCTGAATCACGGTGAAGAACCGACGCCAGAGCTGTATGCAGAAGTACGCAACTGGGTACGCAAAGAGATTGGCCCACTGGCTACCCCGGACGTGCTTCACTGGACCGATTCATTACCGAAAACCCGCTCGGGTAAGATCATGCGACGCATTCTGCGCAAGATTGCCGCGGGCGATACCAGCAATCTTGGCGATACGTCAACACTGGCAGATCCTGGCGTCGTGGAAAAACTGCTCGAAGAGAAGCAGGCCATTGCGATGCCGTCATAAACGGACTCATTCCCTACACCCCCTCCCCTAACGGGGGAGGGGACATAAATCATACGCCCTAAGGATTTCACGTAGCAGGACAGAAGTAAGCACCTTCCTCTTCCCGGCAGCATGTTGCCGGGTGGATAAGTGCTGTCGACGGTCAGCACGCGGATGACGAAAAGGGTACCTCTGGAGACGCTGTGATGAATGAGCAAATTTGTCAGCGGATAGAAGATAGTGCGCATTTCAAGGAGTTAGTTGCAACCCGGCAAAGGTTTGCCGCCATCCTGTCACTGATTATGCTGTTGATTTACGTAGGTTTTATTCTACTCATCGCTTTCGCCCCTGGCTGGCTGGGCACGCCGCTGCATCCCGGCACCAGCGTCACCCGAGGAATCCCGATCGGCATCGGCGTTATTGTCATCTCTTTTGTCCTGACCGGGATTTATGTCTGGCGGGCGAATGGCGAATTTGACCGTCTGACGAAAAGCGTTATCAATGAGGTGAAGGCATCATGAAGAAAGTCCTGACGGCGATTGCCGCCACGCTCCCTTTTTCCGCGAGTGCCGCTGATGCCATCACCGGCGCGGTACAACGCCAGCCGACGAACTGGCAGGCGATCATCATGTTCCTGATCTTTGTCGCCCTGACGCTGTATATCACCTACTGGGCGTCAAAACGCGTTCGCTCGCGCAGCGATTATTATACTGCGGGCGGAAATATCACCGGCTTTCAGAACGGGCTGGCGATCGCTGGCGACTTTATGTCAGCCGCCTCCTTCCTCGGTATTTCCGCGCTGGTTTACACCTCCGGCTACGACGGGCTGATTTACTCCCTCGGTTTCCTGGTCGGCTGGCCGATTATTCTGTTCCTTATCGCCGAGCGCCTGCGTAACCTCGGGCGCTACACTTTCGCTGACGTCGCCTCTTATCGCCTTAAGCAAGGACCGATTCGTACCCTTTCCGCCTGCGGTTCGCTGGTGGTGGTCGCGCTGTATCTGATTGCTCAGATGGTTGGCGCAGGCAAGCTGATTCAGCTGCTGTTCGGCCTGAACTACCACGTCGCGGTGGTGCTGGTCGGTGTGCTGATGGTGCTCTACGTCCTCTTCGGCGGTATGCTCGCCACCACCTGGGTGCAGATTATCAAGGCTGTCCTGCTCCTTTTCGGCGCCAGTTTCATGGCCTTTATGGTCATGAAGCACGTCGGCTTCAGCTTCAACAATTTGTTCAGTGAAGCGATGGCGGTGCATCCGAAAGGCGCGGCGATTATGAGCCCTGGCGGGTTGGTGAAAGACCCGATATCAGCGCTGTCGCTCGGCCTCGGCCTGATGTTCGGTACCGCCGGTCTGCCGCACATTCTGATGCGTTTCTTCACCGTGAGCGATGCAAAAGAAGCGCGTAAGAGCGTGTTCTACGCCACCGGGTTTATGGGTTATTTCTATATCCTGACCTTTATCATTGGGTTCGGCGCGATCATGTTGGTGGGCGCGAATCCCGCGTTCAAAGATTCCGCGGGCGTGCTGATTGGCGGCAATAATATGGCGGCGGTACACCTGGCCGATGCGGTGGGCGGCAACCTGTTCCTCGGCTTTATTTCAGCGGTCGCCTTCGCCACGATTCTGGCGGTGGTCGCTGGCTTGACGCTGGCAGGCGCATCGGCGGTCTCTCACGACCTGTATGCTAACGTCTTCCGCAAAGGCGCCAGCGAGCGCGATGAGCTGCGGGTCTCGAAAATTACCGTTCTGGTGCTGGGCATCGTAGCGATTCTGCTGGGTATTTTGTTTGAAAATCAGAATATTGCCTTCATGGTGGGTCTGGCCTTCTCCATCGCCGCCAGCTGTAACTTCCCGATCATACTGCTGTCGATGTACTGGTCGAAGCTAACCACTCGCGGAGCCATGGTGGGCGGCTGGCTGGGGCTGCTGACTGCCGTGATTCTGATGATCCTTGGCCCGACGATTTGGGTCCAGATCCTCGGCCATGAAAAGGCGATCTTCCCGTATGAATATCCGGCGCTGTTCTCTATCGCTATCGCCTTTATCGGTATCTGGATCTTCTCCGCCACCGACAACTCGGCAGAAGGGATGCGCGAGCGCGAGCAGTTCCGTGCTCAGTTTATCCGTTCGCAAACCGGGATCGGTATCGAACGCGGGCAGGCGCACTAACCTGACGTTCCCCGGCCGGCCGGGGAACATTAAAACATCAGCAGGCGCACCAGCGGCGCCGCCAGTACCATCGCCACGCCAGACAACATCATCACCAGACTGGCCACTACCCCTTCCTGCGGCCCCAGCTCATATGAACGGGCAGTGCCTGCACCGTGCGAGGCGGCACCGAATCCAGCGCCTTTTGCCATCCCTTCGCGAATGGCAAGCCGCATAAACAGCGCATCGCCCACCGCCATACCAAACACGCCGGTGATCACCACAAACAGCGCCACCAGCTCCGGCTGGCCGCCGATCGGTTTTGCCGCGGCCAGCGCAAACGGCGTGGTGATCGAACGCACCGCCAGACTACGCTGAATCTCATCCGGCAGCGTAAACAGTCGCGCCAGCCACACGGAGCTGGTCACGGCGACAACCACTGCCGTCGTCACTCCCGCAGTCAGCGACATCCAGTGTCGTTTAATGATTGCGAGGTTGTCATACACCGGGACGGCAAACGCGATAGTTGCAGGCCCCAGCAGCCATAACAGCCAGTGGGTCTCGCCCATATAGTTCTGATAGGATATGTGGCCAAAAACCAGAATCAGCACCAGCAGTATCGGGGTAAACACCAGCGGCATCAGCGGCAGCGTGTGGAAGCGGCGATACAGGCGCTTATTGGCGAAATAGAGTACCAGCGTTACAACCAGGCACAGGACGCTCAGTTGAAAATCACTCATGCTTCATCCGGCTGACTTCATAGCGATACACTTTATCCACCACCCATGCTGTTGCCCCCAGCACCATCAGGGTACTCAGCGCAATCACCAGCAAGATCCGCCAGCCGTCTACCATCAGCAACTGGGTATAGTTCACCACCGCCACCACAGCCGGAACAAAGAACAGCAGCATTTCCGCCAGCAGCCAGCGTGCGCCAGCCCGCACCCAGTTTAGCGGGATAACCCGACAGACAATCAGCGTCAGCAGCAGCAGCATGCCAACCAGGTTCGCCGGCAGCGGAAGATGCAGCCAGTTAACCAAATATTCAGCGCAGACGAACAATCCGGCATAAATCAGCACCTGAACCGGGACCTGCAGGCGCTGTACAACAAAGGGGGTCACACGAGCTGGCGCGAAGGCCATGAGCGAACTTCCTGAAAAAGAAACAAGATGTGCAGTATAGAGAGCCACCTGAACGGACAGAAATGAATTAAAATCATCACAGGCATAGTCTCAGGGAATAATTATGGATATCCGAACGCTGCGCTATTTTGTCGAAGTGGTGCGCCAGCAGAGTTTTACGCGCGCTGCGGAAAAACTTTTCGTCACACAGCCCACTATCAGCAAAATGCTCAAAAATCTGGAAGATGAGCTGAACTGTACCCTGTTGATTCGCGATGGCCGCCGGCTACTGCTGACCGATACCGGTCGGGTTGTTTTCGAGCGTGGGCAGGCAATTCTGGGCGAGTTTCATCAGCTGGAATCGGAGTTGAACGATATTAACCACCGGCACAAAGGGGTCCTGAGACTGGGGATCCCGCCGATGGTCGGCATGCTGATGGCAGAACCGATTAGCCTGTTTCGCCAACGCTACCCGGGCGTAGAGCTTAAAATTGCCGAGTTTGGTGGTCTGACGGTCCAGCAGGCGGTGAGCAACGGTGAACTGGATCTCGCCATGACGGCACTGCCGGTAGATGAAGACAGCGGTCTGAGCACGCTGCCGCTCTTCAACCATCCCCTGTGCGTGCTGACGCCGAGAACGGAGGAGTGGGAAGGCGTTCAGTCAATCTCGCCGGAAGCGCTCGCGGCCCATCCGCTGGTCATTTATAACGAAGGTTTCGCTCTGAACCGGCAGTTGATGGCGCTGTTTACCTACCATGAGGTGAAGCCGCGCATCGCGGTGCGCAGCGGCCAGTGGGATTTCCTCGCGGCGATGGTGCAGGCGGGCATCGGTGTGGCGATCCTGCCGCAACCGATCTGTGAACGTCTCGACGCGGAGAATTTCTGCTCGATACCGTTGCAGAGTGAGCTGCACTGGGAACTGGGGATGATCTGGCGGGAAGGCGTTTATCTGTCGCACTGCGCACAGGCGTGGCTGGAATGCAGTAAGGCGTTCTGGCTGGAGTAAGTTCCCGAAGGCAGCGCGCTGCGCCTGCGTTCCGGTTGGCGGCGTAAACGCCTTACCAGGGCGACGCGATCGCACTAACCCGTACCGCACGATCCTGTCGCCCCGGCAAGCAAAAGCGCCGCCGGGGAAAAGAGACGGTATTACTGATCTTCGATGAGTAGCGCTTCCAGCAGGTCAAGGTCGTGGAGCAGCTTCTGCAGCGTTTCATTACTGATCTGTCGGGTCGCACGAAGATGATACAGCTCTCCGCGTTCTGAACGCAGCGCCGCCAGGCGGAACCGACGCTCGAGCTGCTCTTCGAGTATCGAGGTTTCCACATCATTACGTCCGTCGACGCGGCGACGCAGGTTACCAATCACCCGCGAACTGACCTCGGTCAGCAGCTGGTTATCAATATTCTCTTTGGTGTCAGCCGCCAGACGCTCCTCCATTTTCTGAATCGCGACAATCGCCACATCTGCCGTCGCCGCGCGCGCCAGCCGCTCTTCTTTCCGCTGCTGAGCGTGGTCGCCCGACTCAATGTGGCGCAGCAAAAGCGGCAGCGCTATCACCCCGACAAACAGCGAGAACAGGATCACCCCGGCGGCCAAAAAGATCAGCTCATAGCGGGCCGGGAAGACGTTGCCGTCTGGCAGCAACAGCGGAATCGACAGCACACCGGCGAGGGTTATCGCCCCACGAACCCCGGCAACGGAGGAGATCAGCAGCTCACGAGTTGTCCACGATCCAAATTCCATCGGTTTCTTTTTCAGGAAACGCTGGCTTAATTTGCGCATCGTCCACAGCCAGCCAAAACGCACCATCATCAGCGCGATGTAGATCAGGATAATGTCGGTAAACAGCATCCAGGTTTCAACATTAGGATCCGCTTCCGCCGCCACCAGCGATGTCGACAAAATATCCGGCAGTTGCAGGCCCAGCAGCAGGAAGACCATGCCGTTAAAGACAAATTCCAGCATCGCCCAGGTGCTGTTCGCCCGCAGACGCATGGCCAGCGGCGCGGTGCGCATCACACCGGAACGGGTGATGGTCATCCCCGCCGCCACCGCCGCCAGAATCCCGGAAACACCGATGTGCTCCGCGATCAGGTAGGAGGCAAACGGCAGCAGGAACAGCAGAACAATCTGCGTCGCCGGTTCATCGCCGCCCCAGCGGCTGAGGAAGCGCATCGAACGACCATAGAGCCAGCTCACCACAAACCCGGCCAGGATGCCACCGATGGCGACCTTGAGGAACTCAACCGTCGCACCGCCGACGGTAAAGACCATCGTGCCCATGGCCACGGCAACGGCAAACTTCAGCGAGACCAGGCCGGAGGCATCGTTCATCAACGCCTCGCCCTGCAAAATCCCCATAATTTTTTTCGGAATGCGTCCTTCGCCCACGATGCCTGATAGCGCCACGGCATCGGTCGGTGACAGCACCGCCGCCAATGCGAAGGCGGGAATCAGCGGAATACCCGGCACGATCCAGTAAATGAGAAAGCCAATCCCCACCACCGTCACCAGCACCAGCGCCAGCGCCAGCCCAAGGATTTCTCGTCCGTGCTCAATAAATTCGCGGGTCGGCGTCTTCCAGCCGTCGGCAAAAAGCAGCGGCGGGATAAACAAGACCAGGAACAGCTCGGGGTCGAATTCGACATGCAAACCAAACGTCGGCCACGCCAACAACGCGCCAATGGCGATTTGCATCAGTGGTAGTGGAACCTGAAAGGGCAGTACGCGTGTAACCACCCCGGAGAGAGAGACCACGAGGGTCATAATAAGTATGGTGAAGAATATTTCCATGTGTTCCCTGTTTGCTGGATTTTATTATTTTATACCCTAAATAATTCGAGTTGCAGGCAGGCGGCGACGCAGGGAATCCCCAGAGGCTTACTGAAGTAAGTGACTGGGGTGAGCGAGGACAGCCAACGCTCATGCAACTTGAAGTATGACGGGTATACACCGGAGGCGTCATGTCTCTGGATAATACGCTACTCAGATTAACGCAAAAGGAAACAGGATGTGGCTTAAAAATAAAACGGGCGGCCTGAGCCGCCCGCGATTCGCAAGAAAAGCTTAAATGGCCCAACCGCCAGCGTAGAAGATCACCAGCGCAGCCGCGATGATGACAGTCCCCAGGTTCAGCTTACGCCAATCGCCGGACACCAGACGGCCAATCACCAGGGTGGCAAAGCCGATCATGATACCGGTGACGATGTTACAGGTCAGCACGATAAAGACCGCGGTAATCAGCCCGGCCATCGCATCGACGAAATCATTAAAGTCGATTTTCGCCACGTTGCTCAGCATCAGCAGACCGACATACATCAGCGCAGGCGCCGTGGCATACGCAGGGACCAGATAAGAGAGCGGAGAGAGGAACAGAATCAGCAGGAACAGCACGCCCACGGTCACCGCGGTGAGGCCGGTTTTACCGCCCGCCGCAGTCCCTGCCGCCGATTCGATATACACCGCCGCCGGTGCCGCACCGACCACACCGGAGAAGACGCTGCTCAGAGAGTCGGTGGTCAAGGCTTTACCGCCGTTGATAATCTGCCCGTCTTTATCCAGCAGGTTTGCCTGCCCCGCCACGGCGCGAATGGTGCCGGTGGCATCAAATACCGCCGTCATCACCAGCGCCAGAACGCTGGGCAGAATTACCGGGTTCAGCGCGCCGATGATATCGAGGCTGCCAATCAGCGAGTTGCCTTTGTCGTCGCTCAGCGATGGCATCGCGAAAATACCGGAGAAATGGACGTTCGGGTCAAAAATCAGCCCGACGATCGAGACGCCGATAATGGTCAACAGGATACCGCCCGGCACTTTCATTTTTTCAAGACCAATGATCACCGCCAACCCCACCAGCGACATAATCACCGGGAAGCTGTTGAAGTGACCCAGCGCGACCGGCAAACCGTCCAGCGGGTTTTTAATCACCAGGCCCACACTGTTGGCGGCGATCAGCAGCAGAAAAAGGCCGATACCTATCCCGGTGCCGTGCGCAACACCCTGCGGTAAATTGCGCAGGATCCAACTACGAATACCGGTGGCAGAGATAATGGTGAACAGCACGCCCATCAGGAACACGGCGCCCAGCGCAACCGGAATACTGATGTGTTGCCCCAGTACCAGGCTGAAGGCGGTAAACGCGGTCAGCGAAATAGCACAGCCAATGGCCAGCGGCAGGTTTGCCCACAGCCCCATCACCAGAGAGCCTACGCCGGCGACCAGACAGGTGGAGACGAACACGGCTGCCGGAGGAAACCCGGCTTTACCCAGCATGCCCGGGACAACAATGACCGAGTACACCATCGCCAGGAAGGTGGTTAAACCGGCAACAATCTCCTGACGAACGGAGCTGCCACGAGCTGAAATTTTAAACCAGGCGTCTAATGAACCGCCGGTACGCGCTGAAGGCGTAGACATAGAAAACTTCCCCTGAAAATTTTAATCGTTCGTCCGTATGCGTGGTGGACCATCCACTGCCAGTTAAACGCGATCTCCTTGTGCTCTGTCACAGCGCCAGGGGGGCTGCAAAAAGCAAACGTTTAACTCCGCGCATACAATACGGTGGTCAGAATGAATTTGCTCCCCCAGAACAGGGATAAGTAATGAGCAAAATACAAAGGCAAACGATTATCCAGCCTTTAGACGGGCCTTTTCAACTGAAGTTTGTGTTAATTCACTAAATTTTGCTTATGGTGTTCATCAAATCACCAGTCGATGCGCAAACGTTATCGTCCATGCGCAATCCGGTAACATTTTTGTATTGCGCAAATAGCAATTCACTGAGGTCATCACAAAAATCTCTGTCTCACTCCGGCAAGGTGAACGGACCGCCGCGTTCAATCGCTTTCTGCCAGGCCGGGCGCTGTTCAATACGCTGCACCCACTGCGCGATCCGCGGCACATCCTCGATGCCGCCGCGCGCCAGCAGCGCCATGACCGGAAAGCTCATCTGGATATCGGCCATGCTGAGCTGCGCGCCAGCAAACCACGGCTGGCGGGAGAGATGATCCTCAATATAACGGGCATGCGTGGTGATTTGCCGGTCCAGCCAGGCCTTCTGTACGCCTTTGCCCAGGACGTTGCCCAGTGTTCGCATCCCGAGCGGAATGGGCGGTTTTCCGAGGCTGGCAAAAACCAGTTTCATCAACATCAGCGGCATCAGCGAGCCCTCGGCGTAATGCAGCCAGAAACGGTATTGCAGTTTATCTGCCGTCTCCTGAGGTCTGAACCGCTGTGCGCTATCGTAGGTTTCCTGCAGGTACTCCAGAATGGCGCCCGATTCCGCCAGTACGTAGCCGTTATCTTCCACTACCGGGGATTTCCCTAGCGGGTGGATCTGCTTTAACGCCAGTGGCGCCAGCATATTTTTTTCCCGCTGGTAGCTGACAATACGATAAGGCAGTTGGAGTTCTTCAAGCGCCCACAGCACGCGCTGCGATCGCGATTGATTGAGATGATGTACCGTCAGCATGGAGGTTCTCCCGTTATTCGTTCGAATTAACTATAGGAACTGACGGTGATTGGCGGAAAAATTTCGCCGAAATAAACGGGTGAAACAGCCGGGTTGTGCCACAATTAAAGTGTCGGCGCAATCCGGAACCTCCATCAACATATTGCGCAATACCGAGGGGGCCGACGTCGGGGGAAACCCTCCTGTGAACATCAGGATAGCGTTTAAAGACAAAGACCGGAAAACAACTAAAGCGCCCTGTTGTGGCGCTTTAGTTTTAGATGTCATCCTCCAGCAGTCGCGCACCGGTTCCCTCTTCACCCAGCTTATCTCCCGGGTTGCGCAGCGGGCAGTCTCGTCGCGACAGACAGCCGCAGCCGATACAGCCATCCAACTGGTCGCGCAGCGCGGTCAAAGTATGAATACGCCGATCAAGCTCTTCCCGCCACTGCGATGAGAGCTGTTTCCACTCCTTCGCGCTGAGGTTATGCCCTTCCGGCAGCACGCCGAACGCCTCACCAATGGTCGACAGCGGAATACCGATTCGCTGGGCGATCTTGATGATCGCCACCGCGCGCAGCACATCGCGCCGATAGCGCCGCTGATTACCGGCATTACGCTGGCTGTGAATTAACCCTTTGCTTTCATAGAAATGCAGGGCAGAGACGGCAACGCCGGTACGCTTTGCCACCTCGCCGGGGGTCAACAGCATTTTAATTCGGGGGGATTTCTTTTCCATAAAAGCGCTTTACCTCAAGTTAACTTGAGGAATTATACTCGCCCGCAGACAAAACGACGAATCGAGAATTGAGAGAGGCCGCTTTATGTCCCATCAGGATATTATCCAGACGCTGATTGAATGGATTGATGAACATATCGATCAACCACTTAACATTGATGTAGTCGCCAGAAAATCGGGGTATTCAAAATGGTACCTCCAGCGAATGTTCCGCGCCGTGATGCATCAAACGTTGGGCGATTACATCCGCCAGCGGCGGCTGCTGCTGGCCGCAGAGGCACTCCGTACGACCCAGCGGCCAATCTTTGATATTGCGATGGATCTGGGCTACGTGTCGCAGCAGACGTTCTCACGGGTATTTCGCCGGGAGTTCGATCGGACCCCCAGCGATTATCGTCATCAAATTTCCGCCTGAGCGTTCAGATGCAAGGACTGAGCAGTCTGGACGCGCTGGCCAGCCATTGCCTGAACTCCTGCGGCGGCATCGCTTTCGCAAAGTACCAGCCCTGACAATACCGGACCCCGCGTTTTCGCAGCCAGTTGACCTGATCCGCGGTTTCGACGCCTTCGGCAACAGTCTTTAAGCGCAGGCGGTTGGCCATTTCAATAATATGTTCGGCGATCGTGTAGCCGACGCTATTGATGGTAAGCGTATCGATAAACGATTTATCGATCTTCAGAATATCCACGTTAAGTGAGTGCAGATTATACAGATTAGAATAGCCGGTACCGAAGTCATCAATGGCGATTTCATATCCGGCTTCGCGGAATGCCTGAATGACCGGAATGGTTTTCTGTACGTCAATAAATCCGCGTTCGGTGACTTCAATTTTAATTTGATCGATATTCACCGCGCAGTTCCGCGCCTTTTCACCGATCTGGGCAATGAGTCGCGAAGAGTGGAAATCGCTGGCTGACAGGTTAATCGCAATATACAGTTGCGGATGTCTGGCTAAAAATTCTCCAAGCCCGGAGAACAACTCATCCACCACGTAATCGGTGACCTGCGCAATCATCCCTTCATTTTCCGCCAGCGGAATAAACTCCGCCGGGGTCATCACCGGCCCGTCAAATCCCGGCCAGCGCAGCAGCGCTTCGGCTCCGACGCAGCGGTTATTTTCGATATCGATGATCGGCTGATAATGCAGGCACAACTGACGGCGATTGAGCGCGCGCTGCAGCATATTACGCGGTGAATGGTATTGCTGCCAGGTGCGCGACCACACCAGCACAATCAGAATGCTGACAATCGCCCCCAGCGGGAGGATGAGCATCGCCTGATCATAAAAGCTCTGATAATACCTGACGGACGCGGTAGACATAATCACGGCGATCGGGCGGCTCGCGGAATGGAACACGGTGTACACTCGGTTGCCCCGTCGAAAAAAGGTATCTTCCTGCCGGATCAGGCCATGCAGTACCGGCGCGTCGGCATTGCTACTGGTGGAAAAAAACAGATTGGTTTTTGTATCATACAAACCGTAGGATAAATCTTTATCCCTCGATATTAACGAACTGTAGGAGAGTGGATTAATAACCGCAATATAGTGCCCATGCTGTATATAGTTCATCGCAAAGCCAGGATAGAAAGGCGTGTCGCGATAGTAGTAGATAGCGATATCCGGCTTTTTTGTATAATTCGCCGCAGAAATACGCCATGCGGTATCAGGGCGCACCGCAGTCGAGCAAAACAAACGCGTACCGTCAGCATAAATTAAATCGTCGATATAAAGCAGGCTACGTACAATCGACAACATATATTGCTGATGTCCGGGAGAACATATTGTCCCTTGAAACTGCAAGGCTTTTTCGCGTGCCCGATCGGCCTCATAAACCACCATTTCCGTTTGCTGCAGCGCCAGTTGTGAAAATGCGCGAAGCCGGTGGGAGGTTTCTGCTTTTGCTCTGATTTGCGCAAACCACAGCGCCAGCACAATGGGGAGCAGAACCACTAACGTCATCGCCAATATTCTCAACGCCTTGTGCAGTGTGCGACGATTCATTTCCGTTTTTTATCCATGCGATATGCCTTATCGCGGTAAAAGATCACACCCATTGTTATACAACAGAGACGATGTTCAGCAACCCGTCATTTGATGTAAAAGCCCCATTCTCAATAATGATGAATAATACTAATTTCGTTAATAATCGAGAAACATTCTCCACGTTATAAGAACAGAGCCGTTCTTTGATTCGGTTTACCCTTACGATAAGCAAGAATAAGTCATAAAAGTCGCAGATAACGAGCACATAAAAGAATCAATCACCGGGAAACCGGGTTGCCTGTTTGACGTCGCGGCAAAATGCCCCCAGCAATACCCACAATAAACACATGCCTTTAAAAACCATCAAAAATGCACATTTTTGACTGGTGAATAAAACAGCAAATGTGATATAGTTCACACAACTTAATGAAACAAGAACAATGTTTCATTATTCCCCTGATGCCCGTAGATAGCCAGAGCACCGCGTCATCGTCAGTCTCGCCAGGTTGTCAAAGGCACCCGATTTTCTTTGAGGATGAAGTTGATGGCTTCCATAACTACCAGTGTCATACTTTTGCGCTGGCCGCTGGTGAGCGCGGTTCTGATGTTTTTGGCCAGTTCGATGAACATTCAGCTACGCAAAAGTGATTATGCCGGTTTAGCCGTTATTTGTAGCTGTATCGGCCTGGTCGCGGCCTGCTGGTTCGCTACCGGCTTACTGGGGATCACGCTGCTCGATATCGCGAAAATCTGGGGCAATATCAAAGACGTCATGCTCGAAGTCATGAGTCAGACGCCGCCACAGTGGCCGATGGTCATGACCTGATACGATAAAAACTTCCCACGGGAGGCTTTTTTATTCACCGACAAAGACTACTCGCAATCTTTTGATATTTTAATAAATGTATCGTTATAGATAATGTATTTATTCCCAGGCTGGCGCAGAGCCGCCTGGCGAACCACATCTCCTGGCCGTAAGTACCAGGCCTCGCCCTCTTCTTCCGTTGCATCACATCCCGGCTTGATCAGCAGTTTAAACCAGGTATTACCACTGTTGCTGACGCTTCCCGCCAGCCGATCGAAGGCCCATTTGAACTGTACCTGCCGCGGGCGTACCACCAGAATCGTTTCCATCACCACTACCGGATCCATACCGATCGACCCGCCGGCCGCAGTGTGGCCAATACGGTTTCGGGTAGGAATTTCGCGGAACGAAACCCGGTAATAACGCTCACGATTGTCCTGCGGACCATGATAATAAAATTTAAAATATTCCCCTTGCCCGGCCTGCAAGGTGAGCTGGCGGGGGGCAAAGAGCAGCTCGCCATCCGCCGGACGAGAGCGGACCTCGTGCCCCCCCGGCCGATCTATTCCGACGACGGAAATCTGATACAGCCGCGCGCTCGGATTGTTATTCAGTACCCGTTTGGCGACAAAGCTCTCCTCAGCGCCCAGCGAAAAGGTTAAATTGCCGACGGAAATCGCCCGACCCGCCGTTGGCAGCCCCAGAATCAGCAACCACACGACGGCCTGGAGCAGGTTAATCAATATTGCGCCATGTCGCCTGAACATGAATCTCTCCTGAAGCACTCACTTCACCAAACCAGCCATCATCATCTACCGTTCTTAACGAAATACTGTCGTTCATCGATATGGAAAATTTCACCGTCGTCTTGTTCATCACGCCAGTATCGCCGGAAGCATCCGTCCACGGCGTCGTCAGCCACAGCGCATCCGTCATATCGCGCCAGCTGTTATCGCAGCCGGCGTCAAAATTTTTGCTCGTTCCGGTCTGGGTGGTAAATGTCAGGTGCGCCGGGAAAGGCACTTTTGTCGCCCCGTCAGCCGAACTGAACAGGCAGTATGAACGCCCGGCGATCGACTGCGACGGGCCAGTCACTTTGATCAGGACTTCATCGGCGGCGGTTTTTCCGCTGGTGGTGACGATATAGCCAAAATCCAGTGAGGGCTGCCCCGTACCGACATACCCCTCGCGCGACGGCGAAGCGCTGTACTCATCGGAAATAATGCTAATGCTGAAATCACGCGGTTTGATAATCAGCGAGTTGGAGGTGGAAAATTCATACCACCCGGACTCCGGCGAGGTGGTGTTCTGGAAGCGGAAGTTAAACAAATCCTTGGTATTAATATCACTGATGCCCAGCGCCACCATCTGCTTAAAGAAGTTGCTGGAAAAGAAGATGTAGACCGAATCCGAGGCTTTCATCTCGTTAAACGTATAGTAGTAGGCATTGCCGCTGACCGGTTTCCAGTTGTTACCATCGAGGCTGAACTGCATATCATAGATATTCACCGCCGACGTCAACGATGTATTGTTAATCGCCGGAAAAATATGAATCGAGGTGTTGCTCAGTCCATTATGCTGCAACGTATAGTTGACCATCTTGCAGCTCAGACCGCTACGGGTACCAATCGTCTGCGCGCGACAGTTCGAGCTACCCTCGCCCAGCGTCGGGATCCCATCACTATTGATAAAAACTTCGGTCAGAGAGTGGGTGTTAATAAGCTTTAAGTTTGCCGCTTTAGTATGGGTCACTTTACGCACGTACCAGGCGCCGGAGGCCTGATCTTTGCAGCGCGCCCCGCTGCTTGCATCGTAGGAGATGGAAGTCTGGCAGGTATTGATCGTCATCGACAGGCTGCCGCCAACCGGCATCTGCTGGAGATACTGGTAGAAGGTCTCCGACATCATGCCGTGCATCCATTTTTGTCCACCGGGGGTTACCGTCACACCGTAAAAGCCGTTTGCATCCGTGACCTGGGGTAAAATCAGACTGGTCGCCATATCGCAACCTGCGTACCAGTTGATGCAGCGCAGCCCGCTCAGGGGATTCGACACCGGTGCATTTTCCAGCCACATGTCAAATTTCCAGTTGGCATTCAACCCGGTGTTATAGCCGTTATCGATATAGCCCAGACTCTGCTGATAGATAGTGCCGCTACCGGTGTATTTCAGCCCGGTCCAACGACTGGCTCCGGTCATGCGCGGATCCAGCACGCCGCCCGGAGTGGCGAAAAAGTTATCATCGGAGTTGTTTTCGACAAAAACAAACTGCACCGCTGCCGCATCTGCCCAGGTTGTTTTCGTTACCACCGCTTCTGCCCGCACCGCGCACAGCGCGACGACAAACAGGCAAATCAACGGGAACCACTTAGCTTTCATGCCCTTCTCCTGCCTGCTGCGCGCTGGCGTAAGTTTTCAGCCCCGTGCAGACGACATCGCCGACCCACACCGCCCCACGCGCCTGACTTAACTCAAGCCCGACTTCACAGCTTTGGTTATTGCCGTAGGTGAAATCGATAGTGGGGTATTTTTTATCCACGTCCATCACGAATCCCCCCGTGTTATCGGTACGGGTTCGGCCAATATGATTATTGATGTGTGCGTTGGCCAGCAGCGTTCCGTCTTCGGCGCGGATACGCCCGGAAACGGTCACCATCTGTTTCACTTCCGGCTCGATCACCGCCACGTTGCCCGGGTAGAGTGTCAGACTGTTTTTGCGGTTGCTGACGATGTCATAGCTGTCGAGTGAGTTCTTGCTGTTTTGCAACTCGACTTCGTAACGACTGTATGGTGACAGCGGCAGATAGTTGCGTTTGCCAGTCAGTTGGATAACCCGTCCGTTGACCCTGGCGCTCAGCTTGCCGTCATCATCGAGATTAGTGTTAAAAATCACGCCGGCGTTGCCGTCAGAGCGTCCGCTAGCGGCAATATTCCGCCCCTGCCAGCCGGCGCTACCGCTGGCGGTCAGGTTGGTATTCACATAGCCGTCAGCGCCGCTGTTAATATTGAGCGTGCCATTGGCATAGCGGGTATCAAATTGGGCATAGCCTCCACCGCTCAGCGTTTTGTCATTGCCGGTATCGCCAGAGATCGCCCGCGAAATATTGGCCCCAAGGGTACGAACCATGCCCTCATCAAACTGTTTACGGGCGGAAAGGTTTGCCATGGTGTAGCCGTTCTGGTGGGTCATACCGGCACTGAACCAGTTGCCCAGCGGAAGTGAGAAGTCGAGCGCGACATATTTCCCGGTACTGCTACTGTCACCGCCGCCGCCATTATTGAAGCGCTGAATACCGGCACGCAGGCCCAGCGAGCCGAAGGCACCGCTAAAGAGCGTCTGATAATAATCCGCCGTGTAGTAATGGCTGTTATAGCGACGGTCATCGTTGTAGCTAATGCTAAAGGTCCCCAGCTTTGACCACAGCGGGTTCAGGTTAAGGGTTCCGCCAATCGCCCGGTTGTCGGCGTCGCTACGCCGTAGCCTGTCGCCAATAATGGTTTTTTCCTGGTTAACCCAGACGGTGCTAAAACCACCGGGCAACGCGGCGCTGATGCTGCCAATGCTGCTCCAGGAGCTATCGCTGGCCAGCATATTTTGCAGGTTGACGTTGACAGACTCCGTCAGCGGAACGGTCAGACGCGTCTCGCCGACGGCATTGCTATCATAACCGTAGCCGGTTGCCGCCCAGCTGAGCGTACCCACGGAGCCGGACGTCGACGCGCCCGCCAACCAGCTCTCTTTCGCCGGTTTGATCTTTTTGCCACTCTCGGACCAGCGATCCATATGAAAGCTGCCGCCCCATACCTGCCAGGCCAGCGGTGCGCCCGCTCCGCGCCCGCGGCTGAAGAGTTTGTTCACCCGCTGAGTACGCTTACTGACCATCCGGCCATTGACGATCACTTCAACATCCACATCATAAATGCCGTATGGCAGCCCACGGGTATCCACTTCGTGGTTACCCATCACAAAATTCTGTACGCTAAGCAGACGTCCGTCACGCGACAAATGCACTTCACCCGCGGCAGGCAAAAAAGCCACGATCGGCGTGACCGATTGTGAATTATCAAACACCGTTGAGCTGGCCTGATTTCCCCAGGATGCACCGTAGATTTTGCCAGCAGAAATGGCGGTCATCGGCCCAAGCGACTGTAAATTCCACGTATCCAGCATCCCACCGGCAAAGCGGTGCCCGGCGAAATCACGCTCATACATGGCCTTATAAATTTCGCTATCCTGATTGCTGGTTCCTGTACCGTAGAGCGAACCGTCCAACACAATATGGTGCTCGCGCAGTGAGCTGACGCTGTTCAACGACAGATAGCTGGACGTACTGTTGCCACCGTTACGCATCTGGTTGTTATACACGCCGAGGTTATAGTTCAGACTGCTGCTGACGCTGTTCACGCTGGACTGGCCGATATCTTCACTGCGCGAGCGCAGGACGGTTCCCAGTGCTTCTCGTTTCACCACCAGTTGCAGCAGCAGTTGCCGCAGACTGAGCTGCAGCTGCGCATCGCTGGTCAGCGTGATGTGTAAATCGCTGTTGAAGGGCGCATTCGCCAGCTCAGTCAGCGTTTTTCGGGTTTGTTCACTCACGCTGGCCTTGTCTCCGCGCTCTTCCAACTGAATATGACGGATGCGAAGCGTACCGGCATCCAGCCAGATAAATGCGCTGCCAAGGCGCTGGTCGTCCTGCGTCCCCGCACTGCCTTCCAGGTGAAGATACAGTGGGATACTCATGCCATCCTGCAGCGCCTGGCTGAATGCCTGAGGAATCACCACGCCGCCAATTTGCTGCGCCTGCGGTGTAGCGGCATTCACACTAAGCGGAAGAGTCAAAATAGCCATACCACAGGCAAGGAGCGTTTTAAGCTCAGGTGAAATCCGTCGTAAAGGCATAACCTGATTCCGTCAGCACAATTGTTATTTTACGGGAATAAACTGCTCACCCTGCCAGAGTGCGACCCGCCCCTTTTTATCGGCAATATTCACGCGGGTGAAACGGCGCTCTTTGCCGGGCATGAGGTAATAATTCTCTTTGCATTCTTTGCCATCTGCGGGCTTCAGGCAGGGGCCGTAAGCCAGGATACGCAGCGTGGCATTGCCGGTATTCACCAGCGTTCCGTTGGCATACTGATAGCGGTAATCTGTCTTGCGTGGGGCAACAACCAGGATGGTGCCGATACGAGCCGATGCGGTTGCAACCGCAGTGCGGCTGGCGCTATCGCGCTGTGCATCGCTCAACGCCTGATCGAACCAGACAATGCGGTAGTAGCGTTCTTTATTATCCGCCGGCCCCTTGTAGAAAAAGCGAATGACATCGCTACTCTTCGCGGGCAGTAGCAGGCTGGCTGGCGTCAGCAGCACTTCGTCCTGACTGTCCATCGGAATCACACTGCCGCCTTCAAGCGGTGAAGAAAGGCGTTCAATGTGGATATTGATTAAACGTCCGCTATCAGTGGTGTTTTTAATCTCTTTACTGAGCACGCTGGCGTCTCTGTTCATAAATGAAGAAATATCGCCAACATCCAGTGCCAGGGCCGGCATGATGGCGCAAAAATACAGGCTGATAGCCAGAATGCGGTTTTTCATATGAATTCGGTCCGAGGAAGAAAGCAGGGGGAATCCCCCCTGCTCGTGCTACAGAGAAATCAGCTGGTCCAGGTCGCATCGAACTGGACGCTGACATCACCGCTCCAGATCCCTTCCGGCAGCGTGCTGTAGTCAGTCACTGCAGTCGTACCATTGGTGGTGCCACTGATGATAGAGAAGTTAAAACCATCCTGAGCGGTAGCGCGGCCAGCCTGGTTATAGCCGTTAGACAGTGCGCTAAGGTTGCCGCCCAGCACGCCATTCGCCGTGTCGATCATGACGGTATCAGCCGATTTTTCGACAGCCACGCCGTTATAATCCACACCGACACTCAGCGTCGAACCGGAGGTGTCCAGTTGGGTCAGGGTATTGGTGATCAGACGGGAGGTCAGTTTAAATGCTGTCGCAGTCGCATCCCCTTCAATCGCAACATCAAACAGACCTTTCTGGGAGTTAAAACCTTTAATCCCTTCTGCATACTGGAAAGCCAGGCTCCCCAGCGGTGTCACAACCAGTTTGCTGGTGGTGTCTTTTTTTGCCGTTGCCGACCAGGTTGCGACGGCCTGAGCCGTAACATCTGCTGCCTGAACAGCGCCCACACAGAAAGTCGTCACAAGAGCTGCTGCTAACATTTTCAATTTCATATTCATCACCTGATAAAATAATAGGCTTGTTATCGCCCGTGCTGTTCCATAGTTATTTATGGATCCACTACCCTTAAGAACTGGATGTTCTTAAATTCAAAAGTCGAATAAAATTGATGACACTCACTAAATTCCCGTAAGAATAAAACTCAATAACACCGCCAGTGATACAATATTAAATAAGAATCATGTCGGTCCCTGATGCCGGCAAGATAAAACGCATTAAAGCAAACATGGTAATGTTGTTGTTATTTAACAAACCGACTTTATTGCTGGTATTGCTTTTATGTAAGCTCACCGTCTTGATACTCAAACCAAGAATCTCAGAAATATCATTAAGTAATTTACCAATAATCATCAATGACATTATCTTCTCTTCACGAACCGTGAGATTTCTTTTTCTGGCTTTAAATTTTCTTAATTTAAGGATACTTTCAACCGTTTTAACACTCGCATCAGAAGACAGAAAGCAGATATTATTAATGTCAGAAACATCGCTGACAAATTTAGCGTCGGGTGCCACAATGACTTTCGCCGGACTGTTCGAAAAATAATATTGATAAGAACAAAGCATTTTATCTATCTGCGCAAAATGGATAATGACGTAATCTTCGGCGCTCAGTGCCTGACACTGCTGATGCGCATACTCATTGTCAATGTTATCGACCCAGGTCCAGGTGATGTCGCAATCATCATCAGCCAGGCTGGCCAGACCCTGCATATAGAAATAATTATCTGTTACTATTAATACAGCCATGATAACAGAACCTCCATTCCATTGAGCCTGTTGAACTCGTCCGTTGACAGGCGCAAGCATCAATGATGGTACTTGCCCCTGTTTTTTTACTTTTCTTTGATGAACGGTGACAAAACATCACTATTATTTTTGTTACGGTAACGCCGCCACATTTCATACATAAATAGTAAGCATAATAAGCAGAATTTATTACTCATAAAGTTATGAAAAGCAAAAAAATCACATTTGTTGATTATTTGTTAAATCTCAAGCAACTGATAATAATGAAAATAATAGTTAAATTTAACAAATAAAAAACAATCAAGAAAAAATCGCATTCGGGGATTAAGATTATTCTTAGTTATGAGTGAATGTCAGGTTTACTCTTTGGTGCTAGTATCGCGACATCAAATCCCAGATAAATGGCACAGTGTAACTATTCTCACAATAAGACATCATATATGGCTACTATTTACGTTATCGAGAACAGGCTGCGATTTAACTCAGAAGCGCATACTCTCCATTCCATAAAAAGTAATGAATACGTGACCCTGGCAATACCAGCAAGCCTTTGCTTTGATTTGTTAATAAAAAATCAAGGCAGAATTGTTACCCAGGCAGAGCTGCTGCAAAATGCGTGGGGAGAAAGGGGAATGAGTGTTACGCCAAATACGCTATATCAAAACATCTCTTTGTTGCGCAAATCGTTAAATCGCTTCAATGTGAATAGCACACTTATTCAAACAATTCCTAAACGGGGGTTCATGATTGCGGATGAAGCGAATATCCTGATTGACATTCACGGGCACCCTCCGGAGCAGGATAGCGCAGCTCCCGAAATAAATCAGATGAACAGAGTTGTGACGGAAGGACATGACACTCATCATGAAGCGAGCCAGCAACTTCACGCCGACCCACCAACAGCGCAAGACAAAGACGATGTGCTGTCGACAGGGCTCATCGGGACCGTGAGAGCAAGAAAGACAGGATGGATTGTCGCCGGTATTGCAAGTCTGTTGATTGTTCTGCTGCATCTCTACATTAATCAGTCAACCACAACCGATTCACCTTTCGCTTCATATACGCTGCTCACGACGATCAATAGCTGCAAGATTTTCAGAAACGATGACCTAAGATTTGATGAATACTATATTAATTTCCTTAAAGAGCATAATATCACCTGCTCAAATAGACAGACTATTTATATAACGAATCATTACCCATCGAGCAGGACATCACTCATCTCCTGTCGATACCCAATAAAAACCAATAAAAAATCATTCTGTACCTCATTTTATTACTTAAAATAACTCTATATGAAAAAACGAAAGATAAACAAGGCCATTGCATATACTTTAATTATTATCATGACAAGCCTTACATTTTATTACATCAGCTCATCTGACGACGGTGAGAGCATTAACTGTACGTCCGCATTTTCAATTGTTAATGGTGATGAGGAATTTTCTTTCTCTGTTACTTTCTTTGCCAGTGATGGTGAGGGATTAATGACATTCAACGGCAACTCAGGAGATTCAAAAGATAACATCATTATCAGGAAATATATAACCTATGTAAAAAATAAAAACGATATTTATATCTTCAGAAGTAGCACTACTAATATTCGTTCGAGTACCACAGCGCTGCCGGATAAGTTCGATGAGATTATGCCGCCGTTTTTTACGGAGATCAGGAAAGAAGATCGATTCATCATTAAAATATTAAAGATAAAACATGGCTCATGGGTATTTATGTCAACAAACACCCCCTATTTTATTTGTGAAAACACCAATGGTTAGCACAGCGCATGGTGTTTGAAACTACCAGGGCAACGTTTAATAGCACAATACGGCTGATAACAGCAGTCCTCTATCGTAGTGGCCCCAAAATCATAGGGGCAGGATGGCCTTTCTCTCAGGTTTTCCCATTGTGCATGGCTGTAGGTTGAAATATTATAGACCTTAATATAATGATATTCTCCATTAATTAATACTTTCGAGGAAAACAGTTTCATCGATTCCCCAGGAAGTAACAGAATATCGGCCTCATACCATATGATGAATTTTAAAAAGCGCAATCTCGATATACTGGAAAATGCCACACCAGAATGAGGGCAGATAATTGTGTTCTGAATTTTCCATTTCATATTACGTCCTTGTGCTTTTCTGGAAATAGCCACATAGATAGTCATAGCAAAGTTTATAATTATCCGCAAGCCCTCCGTTTGATATTGTGATGAAAATAATGGCAAGCGGTCAATGAACTGACAAGGAGTCAGTAGAGGACTCATATAAAATGCGTAGATATAAAGAATAAAAATACATAAATCTACATTTCGGCAGATATAAACTTACAATAAACGGATAATTGAAGTGCTGGCCACATTAAATGGATACGACGGGTTGCGATCGGCTCATCGCGTTATTTTGGCATCCTTACCCGGTTTTCCCGATATTAAACTGAAACGGTTCCGCTTTATCGCCATCATATTTTTAATATGGTTCGGCGCAGGAAAAGTCCCGCGGCGACATTCACTGTCCCGCAATCCCTGCCGACATACGAATATGCAGCGGGTCACCGTAGTCCCGGCTCTCCGCTGCCTGTGTCTGAGCGGTATTTTGCCGCGACGAATTCCAACAGCGAGGTAGGTAAATTATTGGCATATTTATCCTTAATAAACCTGGGCTGACAGACGCTCTTTTTGTGGCATAAAAAGTGGTGCTCCTCTCTGACATCACCGGTGATGTTCCCCCACGCGGTCGGGCAAACGAACAGGCTAACCCTCCAGAGTTGCCTAAAATACAGGAATGCACCTGCGGAGCATCTCCCTATGAACATCCTCTCATTTCAACGACCCGCTATCACCAGCGTTGCCTGCCTTGTCGCCCTGCTGTTTGCCGATTCCGTGTATGCGGCCGTCGGGAAAAAGAAACCACCGCCTCAGGAAAAACGAGAGGCGCTGGAACCCAGTGCGCAAGAGATGCAGAAGCCCTGGCAAGGCGATCTCACCGGTATGCTCGACAGACGCGTGATCAGGGTCTTAACACTTATAGCAAGACCTTTTTCTTTATCGACAAAGGTACCCAGCGCGGAGCAACGCATGACATCTTTATCGAGTACGAGCGCAGCCTTAATCACCAGCTGATGAAGGAGCAAAAGCTCAAACATCGCCATCTGAAGGTACGGATAATTTTCGTCCCGGTGGCCCGCGACCAGCTCCTTAGCGCACTCGTTGCCGGCAGAGGAGATATTGTTGCCGCAAATCTTACGGTTACCGGGGAGCGTCAGCAGCAGGCTGACTTCACAACACCGCTCTATTCCAATGTTCAGGAACTTCTGCTCTCCGGCCCAGTTTCACCAGAAGTGAGCAACCTGGAGCAACTTTCTGGCAAAAAAGTATTTGTTCGCCCGTCATCAAGCTATTACCAAAGCCTGCTCGCCCTGAATGCGCACTTTGCGAAAGTGTCTCGTCTGCCGATTATTATCGAGGTCGCTCCGGAATCACTCGAAGATGAGGACCTGATAGAGATGCTCAACGCCGGCCTTATTCCGTTGACCGTCGTCGATCGTCATAAGGCTCTATTCTGGAAACAAATTTTCCCCAAAATCCAGGTACATCAGAATATTGTCCTGCGTAAAGATGCCAGCATTGGCTGGGCGGTACGTAAGAATAGCCCGCAGCTTCTCGCCTCGCTAAACCGCTTTGTGAAGGCTAACGGCGAGGGCAGCAAGCTGGGAAATACCCTCCTGTTGCGCTACCTGAAGAACGCGAAGTATGTCAAAAATGCCACCGCGCAGCAGGAACGGCAAAAATTTCTGGCAATGGTGGATATCTTCCGTAAATACGGCGAGCAATATGACATTGACTGGCTGTTCATGGCAGCTCTGGGGTATCAGGAGTCGCGCCTCAATCAATCGGTTCGTAGCCACATGGGTGCCATCGGCGTTATGCAGGTGATGACGCGGACCGGCAAAGAACTGAAGGTCGGAGATATCAGTAAGCTGGACACGAATATCCATGCCGGGGTGAAATACATACGCTGGATGATCGACCAGTACTATGGCCATGAGCCGATGAGCCAGCTCGACAAAGCGCTCTTTTCATTTGCGTCTTATAACGCCGGGCCAGCCCGTATTGCCCGTCTGCGGACAGAAACCAGCAAGCGCGGTTTTAATCCTGATATCTGGTTTGGTAATGTCGAATATCTGGCCGCTGAGAAGATAGGTGCCGAGACCGTTACCTACGTCAGCAATATCTATAAGTACTACATTGCCTATCGGCTGATCGTCGATGAGATAGCGAGGAAACAAAAAGCCACGGCCCAACCCAGCAGCGCGGCAGTACCCGCCGGGGAACAAAACACTCTCACCACACCGTGAGGCG
>NZ_JBCNNS010000037.1:0-36070 GCF_039594335.1 Raoultella sp. | reverse complement strand
AGCAAACGCGGTACGCCGACCATGGGCGGGATCATGATCCTGACCGCCATTGTGGTCTCTGTCCTGCTGTGGGCCTACCCGTCCAACCCGTACGTATGGTGTGTTCTGACCGTGCTGATCGGCTACGGCATCATCGGTTTTGTCGATGACTACCGTAAGGTGGTGCGTAAAGACACCAAAGGGCTGATCGCCCGCTGGAAGTACTTCTGGATGTCGGTGATTGCGCTGGGCGTTGCGTTCGCGCTGTATATGGCCGGTAAAGATACGCCAGCGACCCAGCTGGTTGTGCCGTTCTTTAAAGACATCATGCCTCAGCTGGGGCTTTTGTACATTCTGCTGGCTTACTTCGTGATTGTCGGTACCGGCAATGCGGTCAACCTGACCGACGGTCTTGATGGCCTGGCGATTATGCCGACCGTATTTGTGGCGGCGGGTTTCGCGCTGGTGGCATGGGCAACGGGCAACATGAACTTTGCCAACTATCTGCATATCCCTTATCTGCGCCACGCCGGGGAACTGGTCATCGTCTGTACGGCGATCGTCGGCGCAGGTCTCGGTTTTCTGTGGTTCAACACCTATCCGGCACAGGTCTTTATGGGTGATGTCGGCTCCCTGGCTCTCGGCGGCGCGCTGGGCATCATTGCCGTGCTGCTGCGTCAGGAGTTCCTGCTGGTGATTATGGGTGGCGTATTCGTGGTGGAGACTCTGTCGGTTATTCTGCAGGTCGGTTCCTTCAAGCTGCGCGGTCAGCGCATCTTCCGTATGGCGCCGATTCACCACCACTATGAACTGAAGGGCTGGCCAGAGCCGCGCGTTATCGTGCGCTTCTGGATTATTTCGCTGATGCTGGTGCTGATTGGCCTGGCGACGCTGAAGGTACGTTAATCATGGCAGATTATCAGGGTAAAAAAGTCGTCATTATTGGCCTGGGAATGACCGGGCTGTCTTGCGTGGACTTTTTCATGGCGCGCGGCGTGACGCCGCGGGTGATGGATACCCGCGTCGCGCCTTCCGGTCTGGATAAGCTGCCGGAAGAGGTAGAACGCTACGTGGGGGGCCTGAATGAAGACTGGCTGCTGGCAGCGGATCTGATTGTGGCAAGCCCTGGTATCGCGCTGGCGCATCCTGCACTGAGCGAGGCGGCGGATGCGGGCGTCGAAATCGTCGGTGACATTGAGCTATTCTGCCGCGAAGCGCAGGCGCCGATTATCGCGATTACCGGCTCTAACGGGAAAAGTACCGTGACAACGCTGGTGGGCGAGATGGCAAAAGCGGCCGGCATGAATGTTGGCGTCGGTGGCAATATCGGTCTGCCAGCCCTGATGTTACTTGATGCCGACCGCGAACTGTACGTTCTGGAACTCTCCAGCTTCCAGCTGGAAACCACCTCCAGTCTGCGAGCAGTGGCCGCAACGATTCTCAACGTGACCGAGGATCATATGGACCGCTACCCGCTGGGTCTGCAGCAGTATCGTGCGGCGAAACTGCGGGTGTATGAAAATGCGAAAACCTGCATCGTGAATGCCGATGATGGGCTGACGATGCCGGTACGCGGCGCCGATGAGCGCTGCATCAGCTTCGGCGTTGATGTTGGCGACTATCACCTTAACCGCCAGCAGGGAGAAACCTGGCTGCGGGTGAAAGGTGAGAAGATCCTGAATGTTAAAGAGATGCACATTACTGGACAACACAACTACAGTAACGCGCTGGCTGCATTGGCGCTGGCTGATGCCGCCGGCCTGCCGCGGGCCAGCAGTCTCAAGGCGCTGACCACCTTTACCGGTCTGGCGCATCGTTTCCAACTGGTGCTGGATCATAACGGCGTGCGTTGGATCAATGATTCCAAAGCGACCAACGTTGGCAGTACCGAAGCCGCGCTGAACGGGCTACATCTGGACGGTACCCTGTATCTGCTGCTGGGCGGCGATGGCAAATCCGCTGATTTCACGCCGCTGAAGTGTTATCTGGCGGGCGACAATATCCGCCTGTACTGCTTCGGTCGCGATGGCGATCAGCTGGCGGCACTGCGCCCGGAAGTGGCGACGCAAACCGGGACGATGGAAGAGGCGCTGCGCCAGATTGCCCCGTTGCTGAAGTCGGGCGATATGGTGCTGTTATCGCCAGCTTGTGCCAGCCTTGATCAGTTTAAGAGTTTCGAACAACGGGGTGATGTCTTTGCCCGCCTGGCGAAGGAGTTAGGTTGATGCGTTTATCCCTCCCGCGCCTGAAAATGCCTCAGTGGAGACTGCCGCGCCTGCCGGGGATGTTTATCTTCACCTGGCTGTTTGCGGCCCTGAAAGGCTGGGTGATGGGCTCGCGGCAGAAAGATAACGATAGCTTGGTCATGTATGACCGGATGCTGCTGTGGTTGACGTTTGGTCTGGCCGCCGTGGGTTTCATTATGGTGACATCGGCTTCCATGCCGGTAGGGCAGCGGCTGGCCAACGATCCTTTTCTGTTCGCCAAGCGTGACGGGTTATACATTCTTCTGGCGCTGGGCCTGGCCCTCGTGACGCTGCGTCTGCCGATGGAATTCTGGCAGCGGCACAGTACGGCGATGTTGATTGCATCTATCGTCATGTTGCTGATCGTCCTGGTCGTCGGTAGCTCGGTAAACGGGGCATCGCGCTGGATTGCATTAGGTCCGCTGCGTATTCAGCCTGCGGAATTTACCAAGCTGTCGCTGTTTTGCTACATCGCCAACTACCTGGTGCGTAAAGGTGATGAGGTCCGGAATAATCTGCGCGGCTTCTTAAAGCCGATGGGCGTGATTTTCGTGCTGGCTATTCTGCTGCTGGCGCAGCCGGACCTCGGTACGGTCGTGGTGCTGTTCGTCACCACCCTGGCGATGCTGTTTCTCGGCGGCGCTAAGCTCTGGCAGTTCATCGCCATTATCGGCATGGGGATCTCGGCGGTGGTGCTGCTGATCCTTGCCGAACCGTATCGTATTCGCCGCGTAACTTCTTTCTGGAACCCGTGGGAAGACCCGTTTGGCAGTGGTTACCAACTGACTCAGTCGCTGATGGCTTTCGGCCGCGGCGAAATGTGGGGGCAGGGCTTAGGCAACTCGGTACAGAAACTGGAGTATTTACCAGAGGCACATACCGATTTCATCTTCGCCATTATCGGCGAAGAACTCGGTTATATCGGTGTGGTACTGGCCCTATTAATGGTATTCTTCGTCGCCTTTCGCGCCATGTCGATTGGTCGTAAGGCTCTGGAGATTGATCATCGCTTTTCCGGCTTCCTGGCCTGCGCCATTGGTATCTGGTTTAGCTTCCAGGCGCTGGTTAACGTCGGGGCGGCGGCAGGCATGCTGCCTACGAAAGGCCTGACGCTGCCGCTTATCAGTTACGGCGGATCCAGTTTGCTGATTATGTCGACGGCCATCATGTTGCTGTTGCGAATTGATTATGAAACGCGCCTGGAAAAAGCCCAGGCGTTTACACGGGGTGTTCGATGAGCGGTCAGGAAAAGCGGTTAATGGTGATGGCGGGCGGTACCGGTGGGCATGTGTTCCCTGGGCTGGCGGTCGCGCACCATTTAATGGACCTGGGCTGGCAGGTTCGCTGGCTCGGCACCGCCGATCGTATGGAAGCGGATTTAGTGCCGAAACACGGCATTGAGATTGATTTTATCCGCATATCCGGCCTGCGTGGTAAGGGGCTGAAAGCGCTGCTGTTAGCGCCGGTACGTATCTTCAACGCCTGGCGTCAGGCGCGGGAGATCATGAAGCGTTTCCAGCCGGATGTCGTGCTGGGGATGGGCGGTTACGTTTCCGGCCCTGGCGGCCTGGCGGCCTGGTCGCTGGGTATCCCGGTGGTCCTGCATGAGCAAAACGGCATTGCTGGCCTGACAAACAAATGGCTGGCAAAGATCGCAAAGAGGGTGCTGCAGGCGTTCCCGGGAGCGTTTCCGCATGCTGATGTGGTGGGCAACCCGGTGCGTAATGATGTGCTGGCGCTGCCGTTACCGGAACAGCGTCTGGTTGGGCGCCAGGGGGCGATCCGCGTCCTGGTGGTGGGCGGTTCGCAGGGAGCCCGTGTACTGAACCAGACTATGCCGCAGGTGGCGGGAAAACTGGGCACGGCGGTCACTATCTGGCATCAAAGCGGGAAAGGCGGCCAGCAGACGGTGCAGCAGGCCTATGCGGATGCCGGGCAGCCGCAACATAAAGTGACTGAATTTATTGATGACATGGCGGCGGCGTATGCCTGGGCCGATGTTGTTGTGTGTCGTTCCGGTGCGCTGACGGTGAGTGAAATTGCCGCAGCAGGTTTACCGGCGTTATTTGTGCCGTTTCAGCACAAGGATCGTCAGCAGTACTGGAATGCCCTGCCGCTGGAGAAAGCGGGTGCAGCGAAAATTCTCGAACAACCTCAGTTTACCGTCGATGCCGTCGTGCAGACGCTGGCCGGTTGGGATCGGGAAACGCTGCTGGATATGGCGGAACGAGCGCGTAGAGCCTCGATTCCGGATGCTACCGAACGGGTAGCAGAAGAAGTGAGCGCTGCAGCACTGGCGCGCTAATCGCGGTGAATCCCACCGCCCGTATAAAGAAGTTGATGGCGTAAAGAATGAATACACAAGATCTGGCGAAACTGCGTTCCATAGTGCCCGAGATGCGTCGCGTCCGGCATATTCACTTTGTTGGCATCGGTGGTGCCGGTATGGGCGGTATTGCCGAAGTTCTGGCTAACGAAGGCTACCAGATTAGCGGTTCCGACCTGGCACCGAATCCGGTTACGCAACAACTGTCGCAGCTTGGCGCCACGATCTATTTCAATCATCGCCCGGAAAATGTTCGCGATGCGAGCGTGGTCGTCGTTTCCAGCGCAATCTCTGCGGAAAACCCGGAGATTGTTGCCGCGCATGAAGCGCGTATTCCGGTCATTCGCCGCGCGGAAATGCTGGCGGAGTTGATGCGTTTTCGTCATGGCATTGCGATTGCAGGCACGCATGGTAAAACCACGACCACGGCGATGGTCTCCAGTATTTATGCGGAAGCAGGTCTTGATCCCACCTTCGTCAACGGTGGACTGGTTAAAGCGGCAGGCGTTCACGCCCGCCTCGGTCACAGCCGCTATCTGATTGCGGAAGCGGATGAGAGCGATGCATCGTTCCTGCATCTGCAGCCGATGGTCGCGATTGTGACTAATATCGAAGCCGATCATATGGATACCTATCATGGCGACTTTGAGAATCTGAAGCAGACGTTTATTAACTTCCTGCACAACCTGCCGTTCTACGGACGTGCGGTGATGTGCGTGGATGACCCGGTGATTCGTGAACTGCTGCCGCGCGTTGGCCGCCAGATCACCACCTACGGTTTTAGCGAAGATGCCGACGTGCGCGTAGAGGATTACCGTCAGGTCGGTGCCCAGGGTCACTTCCGTCTGGTTCGTCAGGATAAAGAGTTGCTTCAGGTGACCCTGAATGCGCCCGGTCGGCATAATGCGCTGAACGCGGCGGCAGCGGTTGCAGTCGCCACCGAAGAGGGCATTGATGACAGCGCAATCCTGAGGGCGCTGGAAAGTTTCCAGGGAACCGGCCGTCGCTTTGATTTTCTCGGTGAATATCCGCTGGCTGAGGTCAATGGCAAAAACGGTAGCGCGATGCTGATCGATGACTATGGTCATCATCCGACAGAGGTGGATGCCACGATCAAAGCGGCACGCGCCGGCTGGCCGGATAAAAATCTGGTGATGTTATTCCAGCCGCACCGTTTTACGCGTACGCGCGATCTGTATGATGATTTTGCTAACGTGCTCACTCAGGTTGATGCGCTGCTGATGCTGGATGTCTATTCCGCCGGTGAAGCGCCGATTCCTGGCGCCGACAGTCGTTCGCTGTGCCGTACGATTCGCGGTCGTGGCAAGGTGGATCCGATTCTGCTTTCCGATCCGGCACAAGCTGCGCAGATGCTGGCGTCGGTACTGACCGGGAATGACCTGATTCTGGTACAGGGGGCGGGAAACATCGGAAAAATCGCCCGCCACCTGGCGGAAATCAAACTCGTGCCGCAAAAAACGGAGGGGGAGCGCCATGGCTGATAAAATCGCGGTTCTTTTCGGCGGTACCTCTGCTGAGCGCGAAGTGTCGCTCAATTCAGGGACTGCAGTACTGGCAGGCCTGCGTGAAGCGGGCGTGGATGCGCACCCCGTCGATCCGCGCGACGTGGATGTTACCCAGTTGAAAGCGCAGGGTTTTAAGAAAGCCTTTATTGCGTTGCATGGTCGCGGTGGGGAAGATGGGACGCTGCAGGGACTGCTGGAGCTGATTCAACTGCCTTACACCGGCAGCGGCGTGATGGCGTCGGCGATTTCCATGGACAAAATTCGCAGCAAATTATTGTGGCAGGGCGCGGGGTTACCGGTCGCGCCATGGGTTGCGCTGACGCGTGCGCAGTTCAATGTTGGCCTGTCTGCTGAGATTGAACAGCAGATTGCTGCACTGGGTCTGCCATTGATTGTTAAACCGGCTTGCGAAGGTTCGAGCGTCGGCATGTCGAAAGTCAGCGAAAGTTGTGCATTACATAATGCATTGACGCTGGCTTTTCAGCATGATGAAGATGTTCTGATTGAAAAATGGCTTAGTGGGCCTGAATTCACCGTCGCTATCGTGGGTGAAGAAATTTTACCATCAATTCGTATCCAGGTGGCTGGAACCTTCTATGATTATGAGGCGAAGTATCTCTCTGATGAGACGCAATATTTCTGCCCTGGTTGTGAAGATCCTGCCCGTGAGTCAGAAATTCAGGCCCTGGTAGTTAAAGCCTGGAATGTTCTCGGTTGTAAAGGCTGGGGACGTATTGACGTGATGCTGGACAGCGATGGCCAGTTTTATTTGCTGGAAGCTAATACTTCCCCTGGCATGACCAGCCACAGCCTGGTGCCGATGGCGGCGCGTCAGGCCGGGATGAGCTTCTCGCAGCTTGTTGTTCGAATTCTGGACCTGGCGGGGTGATATGTCGCAGGCTGCGCTGAATACGCGGAACCACGAAGAAGAGGAAGCCTCTTCTTCGCGTCGGAGTAATGCAACTCGTCTGGCCGGGATTGTCTTCCTGCTGACGGTGCTATGTACCGTGTTGGTCAGCGGGTGGATGGTTCTGGGCTGGATGGAGGATGCACAGCGTTTACCTCTGTCCAGGATGGTGGTAACCGGTGAGCGTCACTACACGCGTAACGATGATATCCGCCAGGCGATTCTGGCACTGGGGCCGCCGGGGACCTTTATGACGCAGGATGTCAACATCATCCAGAGTCAGATTGAGCGTCTGCCGTGGATTAAGCAGGCGAGCGTCAGAAAGCAGTGGCCGGACGAATTGAAGATTCATCTGGTTGAATATGTGCCGATTGCGCGTTGGAATGATCAACATATGGTCGACGTAGAAGGTAATTCCTTCAGCGTCCCGGCGGATCGGACCAATAAGCAGAATTTACCGATGTTGTATGGCCCGGAAGGCAGTGAGAACGAAGTGTTGCAGGGATATCGCGACATGGGGCAGGTACTGGCAAAGGATAAGTTTACGTTGAAAGTAGCGGCGATGACCGCACGTCGTTCCTGGCAGTTGACGCTGAATAACGATATTAAGCTCAACCTTGGCCGAGGCGATACTATGAAACGGCTTCAGCGCTTTATGGAACTCTACCCGGTCCTACAGCAGCAAGCGCAGACCGACGGCAAACGGATAAGCTACGTTGATTTGCGTTATGACTCGGGTGCAGCGGTTGGCTGGGTACCTGCTCCCGCAGAGCAAACTAATCAACAACAGAATCAGGCACAGGCAGAACAACAATGATCAAGGCGACGGACAGAAAACTGGTAGTTGGACTGGAGATTGGCACCGCGAAGGTTGCCGCTTTAGTAGGGGAAGTTCTGCCCGACGGCGTGGTCAATATCATTGGCGTGGGTAGCTGTCCATCGCGTGGTATGGATAAAGGCGGGGTTAACGACCTGGAATCCGTGGTGAAATGCGTTCAGCGCGCCATTGATCAGGCCGAACTGATGGCGGATTGCCAGATTTCGTCAGTGTATCTGGCGCTTTCAGGTAAACATATTAGCTGTCAAAATGAAATTGGCATGGTGCCGATTTCAGAAGAAGAAGTCACGTTGGACGACGTTGAGAACGTGGTGCACACCGCGAAATCGGTCCGCGTACGCGATGAGCATCGTGTCCTGCACGTTATCCCGCAGGAATACGCTATCGACTACCAGGAAGGGATTAAAAACCCGGTGGGGCTGTCCGGCGTACGTATGCAGGCTAAAGTCCATCTGATTACCTGCCATAACGATATGGCGAAAAATATTGTTAAAGCGGTGGAACGGTGCGGCCTGAAAGTGGACCAACTCATTTTCGCCGGTTTAGCATCCAGTTATTCTGTGTTGACGGAAGATGAACGTGAACTGGGTGTCTGCGTCGTGGACATCGGCGGTGGTACAATGGATATCGCCGTGTATACCGGCGGTGCGCTGCGCCATACCAAAGTGATCCCGTACGCGGGCAACGTGGTCACCAGCGACATCGCCTACGCTTTCGGAACGCCACCGAGCGATGCCGAAGCGATTAAAGTTCGCCATGGTTGCGCGCTGGGTTCCATTGTCGGTAAAGACGAAAACGTCGAAGTACCGAGCGTGGGCGGGCGTCCGCCGCGCAGTCTGCAGCGCCAGACGCTGGCAGAGGTGATTGAGCCGCGTTATACCGAGCTGCTCAACCTGGTGAATGAAGAGATTCTGCAACTGCAAGAGCAGCTGCGCCAGCAAGGGGTGAAGCACCATCTGGCGGCAGGAATTGTTTTAACGGGTGGCGCCGCGCAAATTGAAGGCCTTGCCGCCTGTGCTCAGCGCGTGTTCCATACGCAGGTTCGTATTGGTGCGCCGCTGAATATTACCGGTTTAACGGATTATGCCCAGGAGCCGTATTATTCGACGGCGGTTGGGTTGCTGCACTACGGGAAGGAATCTCATCTCAGTGGTGAAGCCGAAGTGGAAAAACGCGTAACTGCATCAGTTGGCTCGTGGATTAAGCGACTTAATAGCTGGCTGCGAAAAGAGTTTTAATTTTTTAAGAGAACGCAGAAAATTAGCGTTCTCAGGCGACAGGCACAAAACGGAGAGAAACTATGTTTGAACCTATGGAACTGACCAACGACGCGGTGATTAAAGTCATCGGCGTCGGTGGCGGCGGTGGCAATGCCGTCGAGCACATGGTACGCGAGCGTATCGAAGGTGTGGAATTCTTTGCGGTCAATACCGACGCGCAGGCACTGCGTAAAACGGCTGTTGGCCAGACAATTCAGATCGGTAGCGGTATTACCAAAGGTCTGGGTGCGGGGGCAAACCCGGAAGTCGGTCGCAATGCGGCTGATGAAGACCGTGAAGCGCTGCGTGCTGCTCTTGATGGTGCAGACATGGTGTTTATTGCGGCAGGTATGGGTGGCGGTACCGGTACCGGTGCCGCGCCAGTCGTCGCTGAAGTGGCGAAGGATCTGGGTATCCTGACCGTTGCGGTTGTCACTAAGCCGTTTAATTTTGAAGGCAAAAAGCGCATGGCGTTCGCCGAGCAGGGGATCACTGAGCTGTCCAAACATGTGGACTCGTTGATCACCATTCCGAACGACAAACTGCTGAAAGTTCTCGGCCGCGGTATTTCGCTGCTGGATGCTTTCGGCGCTGCAAACGATGTACTGAAAGGCGCGGTACAGGGTATTGCCGAACTGATCACCCGTCCGGGTCTGATGAACGTCGACTTTGCGGATGTGCGTACCGTGATGTCCGAAATGGGCTATGCGATGATGGGCTCCGGCGTGGCGAGCGGTGAGGACCGTGCGGAAGAAGCGGCTGAAATGGCTATCTCTTCTCCGCTGCTGGAAGATATCGATCTGTCCGGCGCGCGCGGCGTTCTGGTCAACATTACGGCGGGCTTCGACCTGCGTCTGGATGAGTTTGAAACCGTGGGTAACACTATCCGTGCTTTCGCTTCGGATAATGCGACCGTGGTTATCGGTACGTCCCTTGACCCGGATATGAACGACGAACTGCGCGTTACTGTTGTGGCCACCGGTATCGGTATGGACAAGCGTCCGGAAATTACCCTGGTGACCAACAAACAGGTTCAGCAGCCGGTCATGGATCGCTACCAGCAGCACGGTATGGCTCCGTTAACTCAAGAGCAGAAACCGGTTGCGAAGGTGGTGAACGACAATACAACGCAAACTGCGAAAGAGCCGGATTATCTGGATATCCCAGCGTTCCTGCGTAAGCAAGCCGATTAAGAATTGGCTGGAAGTTGGGCATCAGCGCTCTTTGTGCTAAACTGCCCATCCGAATGTATTGTACACTTCGGTTGGATAGGTAACTTGGCGAGATTATACGATGATCAAACAAAGGACTCTTAAACGTATCGTTCAGGCGACTGGCGTCGGTTTGCATACCGGCAAGAAAGTCACCCTGACGTTGCGCCCTGCGCCGGCAAATACCGGGGTCATCTATCGTCGCACCGACTTGAATCCACCGGTTGATTTTCCGGCTGATGCCAAATCTGTGCGTGATACCATGCTCTGTACTTGCCTGGTCAACGAGCATGACGTGCGGATTTCGACTGTCGAGCACTTGAATGCCGCACTGGCAGGTCTCGGCATTGACAACATCGTTGTTGAAGTCGATGCGCCGGAAATTCCAATTATGGATGGTAGCGCTGCACCGTTCGTTTATCTGCTGCTGGATGCGGGCATTGATGAGCTGAACTGTGCCAAGAAATTTGTACGCATCAAGGAGACTGTTCGGGTCGAAGATGGCGACAAATGGGCTGAATTCAAACCGTACAATGGTTTTTCGTTGGATTTTACCATCGATTTTAACCACCCGGCGATTGATGCAAGCAGCCAGCGCTATGCGATGAACTTCTCTGCTGATGCATTTATGCGCCAGATTAGTCGCGCTCGTACTTTTGGTTTTATGCGTGATATCGAATATCTGCAGTCCCGCGGCCTGTGCCTGGGCGGCAGCTTCGATTGTGCCATCGTTGTTGACGATTATCGCGTATTGAACGAAGACGGTCTTCGCTTTGAAGATGAGTTTGTCCGCCACAAAATGCTGGATGCGATTGGTGACTTGTTTATGTGTGGTCACAATATCATCGGTGCATTCACGGCGTTCAAGTCAGGTCACGCGTTGAATAACAAACTGTTGCAGGCTGTTCTGGCAAAACAGGAAGCCTGGGAGTATGTGACTTTCGAAGACGAAGCAGAACTGCCGCTGGCATTCCGCGCACCGTCAATGGTTATGGCATAAGCCTGACCATTCAGTAAAAAAGACTGGTAACCTGGTACTCTCTCCGACCAGGGAGCCAGTTTTTTTCTTTTTTTGTCCCCTTTGCTGGTTCTGCCCCGATTCTACGACGCTGTTCATTGTTCGTTCGCTGATTTATTGAACGTTTTTGCCGCGTTGTAACCGTCATTCCTGCTGCTGTCGTGTGGTATTAATGGTAGTATTTGGGCGCAAAAATATTTCCTGGGGTTGTTTCAACTAAAGGTAACGTACGTGAGTGGATTGCTGACGCGCTGGCGACAGTTTGGCAGACGGTATTTCTGGCCGCATCTCCTGTTGGGGATGGTCGCGGCTGGCTTTGGCCTGCCTGCGCTTAGCAACAGCCACGACACAGCTTCGCCGACGAAAACCACGGCCAGCAACCACAGCCCGAACAAAGTCAATTTTTCCCAGCTGGCGCTGCTGGACGCCAGTCGTCGACCGAATTTTACCGTTGATTACTGGCATCAGCATGCTATTCGCACGGTTATTCGTCATCTCTCATTTGCGATGGCGCCGCAAGCGTTGCCGGTTGCCGAAGAGTCTTCGCCATTTCAGGCGCAGCATCTGGCTTTACTCGACACACTCAGCGCCCTGCTGACGCAGGAGAGCAAACCGCCGGTGATTGTTCGCCAGGCGGCTTACACCCCGTCCCATTCTGCATTTTCTGTCTCCACCTGGATTAGCCAGGTGGCAGGGATTCGCGCAGGACCTCAACGTCTCAGCTGAACTAAAAACGGATGATTCTTTTTTGTGACTCCGCATCGCGGGGCGTTTGAGATTTTATTATGCTAATCAAATTATTAACTAAAGTTTTCGGTAGTCGTAACGATCGTACTCTGCGCCGCATGCGCAAAACCGTTGGCCTCATCAATGCCATGGAACCGGAGATGGAAAAGCTCTCGGATGACGAGCTGAAAGGCAAGACCGCCGAGTTTCGTGCTCGTCTGGAAAAGGGCGAAAGCCTAGAGAGCCTTATCCCGGAAGCCTTTGCTGTGGTTCGTGAAGCCAGTAAACGCGTATTTGGTATGCGCCACTTCGACGTCCAGCTGCTGGGTGGTATGGTGCTTAACCAGCGTTGCATCGCGGAAATGCGCACCGGTGAAGGTAAAACGTTGACCGCAACGCTTCCTGCCTACCTGAATGCGTTGTCCGGTAAGGGTGTTCATGTGGTCACTGTCAACGATTATCTGGCGCAGCGTGATGCTGAAAACAACCGTCCGCTGTTCGAGTTTCTCGGTATGACGGTCGGGATCAACATGTCCGGTTTACCGGCGCCTGCCAAACGTGAAGCGTACGGTGCGGATATTACCTACGGCACTAACAACGAATATGGTTTTGACTACCTGCGCGACAATATGGCGTTCAGCCCGGAAGAGCGCGTTCAGCGTAAACTGCACTATGCGCTGGTGGATGAGGTGGACTCTATCCTGATCGATGAAGCGCGTACTCCGCTGATCATTTCCGGTCCGGCAGAAGACAGCTCGGAAATGTACAAGCGCGTGAACAAGATCATCCCTCATCTGGTTCGTCAGGATAAAGAAGATTCCGACACCTTTACCGGTGAAGGCCACTTCTCCGTTGATGAAAAGGCGCGCCAGGTTAACCTGACCGAACGCGGTCTGGTGCTGATCGAAGAGCTGCTGGTGCAGGAAGGGATCATGGACGAAGGTGAATCGCTGTATTCGCCGTCCAATATTATGTTGATGCATCACGTGACGGCGGCGCTGCGCGCACACGTGCTGTTCACCCGCGACGTTGACTATATTGTCAAAGACGGCGAAGTGATTATCGTCGATGAGCATACCGGTCGTACGATGCAAGGACGTCGCTGGTCTGATGGTCTCCACCAGGCCGTTGAAGCGAAAGAAGGCGTGGATATCCAGAATGAAAACCAGACGCTGGCCTCCATCACCTTCCAGAACTATTTCCGCCTGTATGAGAAACTGGCAGGGATGACCGGTACGGCAGATACTGAAGCCTTCGAATTCAGCTCTATCTACAAGCTGGATACCGTAGTGGTGCCGACCAACCGCCCGATGATCCGTAAAGATATGGCGGATCTGGTCTATATGACCGAAGCGGAAAAAATTCAGGCGATCATCGAAGATATCAAAGAGCGCACCGCCGCAGGCCAGCCGGTTCTGGTCGGTACCATTTCGATTGAAAAATCAGAGGTGGTTTCCCATGAACTGGCCAAAGCCGGTATCAAGCACAACGTGCTGAACGCGAAGTTCCACGCCAGCGAAGCGGATATCGTTGCCCAGGCGGGTTACCCGTCAGCGGTGACCATCGCCACCAACATGGCTGGTCGTGGTACGGATATTATGCTCGGCGGGAGCTGGCAGGCCGAAGTCAACGCCCTGGAAGCGCCGACACCGGAGCAAATCGCACAGATTAAAGCCGACTGGCAGGTTCGTCACGATGCCGTTCTGGCGGCAGGCGGTCTGCACATTATTGGTACCGAGCGTCATGAATCTCGTCGTATCGATAATCAGCTGCGCGGCCGCTCCGGTCGTCAGGGCGACGCCGGTTCTTCCCGCTTCTACCTGTCGATGGAAGATGCCCTGATGCGTATTTTTGCCTCTGACCGTGTATCCGGCATGATGCGTAAGCTGGGGATGAAACCAGGCGAAGCAATCGAGCACCCGTGGGTCACCAAGGCCATCGCTAACGCGCAGCGTAAAGTCGAAAGCCGCAACTTTGATATTCGTAAGCAGCTGCTGGAATATGATGATGTTGCTAACGATCAGCGCCGGGCAATCTACAGTCAGCGTAACGAATTGCTGGACGTTTCTGATGTTAGTGAAACCATCAACAGCATCCGCGAAGACGTATTCAAAGCGACCATTGATGCCCATATCCCGCCGCAGTCTCTGGAAGAGATGTGGGATGTTGAAGGTCTGCAGGAACGTCTGAAAAATGACTTCGACCTTGAGCTGCCGCTGAAAGAGTGGCTGGATAAAGAGCCGGAGCTGCATGAAGAAACGCTGCGTGAGCGTATTCTGCAGAGTGCGATTGAGACCTATCAGCGTAAAGAAGAAGTTGTTGGCGCCGAAATGATGCGTCATTTTGAGAAAGGCGTCATGCTGCAGACTCTGGACTCCCTGTGGAAAGAACACCTGGCGGCGATGGATTATCTGCGTCAGGGTATTCATCTGCGCGGCTATGCGCAGAAAGATCCTAAGCAGGAGTACAAGCGTGAGTCCTTCTCCATGTTTGCTGCGATGCTGGAATCACTGAAGTATGAAGTGATCAGCACCCTGAGCAAGGTTCAGGTCCGTATGCCGGAAGAGGTTGAGGCAATGGAGCAGCAGCGCCGTGAGGAAGCTGAACGTCTGGCGCAGATGCAACAGCTTAGCCATCAGGATGACGACACTGCTGCCGCGGTTGCGCTGGCTGAGGAAACCGGTGAGCGTAAAGTGGGTCGTAACGATCCTTGCCCGTGTGGTTCTGGTAAAAAATATAAGCAGTGCCACGGCCGTCTGAGCTAAGCTCAGAGCATGAAAAATGAAGGCGCAGATATCTGCGCCTTTTTTATGGAATAATGACAATGAAACAACTGCAAATTTCGGTGGGTATTATCCGCAATCCGCAAGGGGAGATCTTTATCACCCAGCGCGCCGCTGATGCCCATATGGCCAATAAACTTGAGTTTCCCGGCGGTAAAATTGAAGCTGGGGAATCTGCAGAACAGGCGCTGGTGCGAGAACTGCAGGAAGAGGTGGGGATTACAGTACGCGCATCCCGTCTGTTTGATAAGCTGGAGTATCAGTTCCCGGACCGTCACATTACCCTGTGGTTCTGGCTGGTGGAAGAGTGGTCCGGCGAGCCGTGGGGGAAAGAGGGGCAGCCTGGGCAGTGGATTGCGCAACGGGCGTTAGTCTCTGAGGCGTTTCCGCCGGCCAATGAACCCGTTATTACGAAATTAGTGCAGGCGGCTTCCTGAATCAGCGTTCCCCGGACAATGCGCGATGTTGCCTTGTCCGGGAATCGGTCATGGTTGCTGTTCCTCGCTCCAGCCATCGCTATCGGACAGATCGCTCGCGCTGGGAATGCGTTTTTCTTCAGCAGCCCATTCACCAAGATCTATCAGCTGACAGCGTTTAGAGCAAAAGGGTCGAAACAGGCTCTGTGTGTTCCAGACCACGGATTTACCGCAGACGGGGCAATTGACGATCGTCTCTTCTGACATTTTTTCTCCTTAACAACACGCCAGTTCAAAATCAAAACGCTCAGGTACCACCCCGAATTCGCTGTCCAGCGGCATGAAGCGGATAGCAAAGCGACTCTTATGGCCGGAGATTTGCGGGTAGAGCTGGTTGGCAATGTCCAGTCGCAGGCGAAGCAGGTCAGCATCTTCACCATTATCCTGATAAAAGCCGTTGAGGCTGGTCAGCTTACGGAAAGGGGCGGCATTACGAATCAGATCGAGGATAAGCACCAGAGATTGAGTCAGCGGATCAAGGCTGGCTATCCATCCTCCGACCTGTTCGTCGCGGTATGCCTGTGGCATGTGCAGCCAGATATGCAGTGTCGGCAAATCAAAACTGCAGCAGCCGCCGGGAATGCTCAGCCGCTGGCGTACCAGCGCAATCAAACGGTCTTCGCGCAGGAACTGGCCGATGCGCGGCGCGGACATCAGCGTGCTGCCGCACTGCTTCAGCTGCTGGCGCAATACGTCAATACGCTGCCGATCGACGCCGGGAATATCTGCCCATGACTGCAATTTTCGCTGCTGGCGTTCCAGCTCTTTCAGCAGGTCCGTCCTGACCTCTCCACGTTCCAGTACATCTAAAAGATCGCCCGCGTTGCGGAAAAAATGAAGTGCATCGGCGTAGCTGGCGATTGTCGGATGAACGGACAATTGCTGGGTCAAAAATTCAATACGCAGCCAGGTGCGCATTTTCTCGTTGAGTGGATGTTCAAACAGAACGGGGGTGTGCATTACGATTTTTCCTGTGAGGCGGCCTGCGATGCCAGTATTAGATACTTTTCATGCAGGCGGGCAACGTCCGATGCGATGGCATCCGGAGGGCCCATGTTTTCAATGACATCATCCGCAACGGCAAGGCGCTGTTCGCGCGTCGCCTGGGCGGCAAGAATATGTTCTGCATGTTCACGGCTGACTCGATCGCGAAGCATCGTACGCGCGATCTGCGTCTCTTTTGGAACATCGACGACCAGCACGCGATCGGCATTCGCGGCCAGCCGGTTTTCTACCAGTAAGGGGACGACCCAGAGAATATAAGGGGAGCTTGCGGCCAGCATCTGCCGACGTGTTTCCTGCTGAATGAGTGGATGCAGCAGCGCGTTAAGCCAGGTTTTATCCTCGGGATGAGCAAAGATTTTTTCACGCAGAGCGCGGCGATTCAGCATGCCGTCATCATTGAGCATCTGCGAACCAAAGTGAGTTGCGATGGCCTGAAGCGCGGTGGTTCCGGGGTCTACAACCTGGCGGGCGATAATGTCAGCATCAATAACGTTAATCCCAAGGTGGGAAAATGCATCGGCCACGGTACTTTTGCCACTGCCAATGCCGCCTGTTAACGCTACCGTATACCTCATACGCTCCGATCCTGAACTGACCATATATACAATTACTCTTCCCAGGTGCCCATTTTGATGAGCACCACGATCGGGTGAATGCTATCCCATCAAGGTGTCAGCAGACCAATGAACAGCCATCACAGTATATACTGGATTGTTTTGTATATATAAATCAAGTGGTTAAAAATGATACGCTGGACTTCGATTATCGCCAGCGCGCCATTCACTGTTCACCAGGTAAATTTATACGATTGTAGCGTAAAAAAAGTGAAAATCGCAGTCTTGCGCAGCCATGATTCGTGCGTATGATAACGTCACTGGAGTTGTGCTCTCACAATAATGCAATTAACCCCAGGAATTCGTTCATGCGTATCGAAGAAGATCTGAAGCTTGGTTTTAAAGACGTCCTTATCCGCCCAAAACGCTCTACCCTCAAAAGCCGTTCTGATGTTCAACTGGAACGTGAATTCACCTTTAAACATTCTGGCCTGTCCTGGTCTGGTGTGCCGATCATTGCCGCTAACATGGATACCGTCGGGACGTTTGGCATGGCGAAAGCGCTGGCTTCTTTCGGTATTCTGACCGCGGTTCACAAGCACTATACCGTTGAACAATGGCAGGAGTTTGTCCAGTCGGTGTCCGCAGATGTGCTGAAATATGTCATGGTGTCCACCGGGACTTCAGATGTCGATTTCGAAAAAACCCAGCAAATCCTTTCTCAGAACCCGCAGCTTAACTTCGTCTGCATCGATGTGGCGAACGGTTATTCTGAACACTTTGTTCAGTTCGTCGCTAAAGCGCGCACAGCCTGGCCGCAGAAAACCATTATTGCGGGTAACGTCGTTACGGGCGAAATGTGCGAAGAGCTGATTCTGTCCGGTGCTGATATTGTGAAAGTGGGTATCGGTCCGGGCTCTGTATGTACCACTCGCGTGAAGACCGGCGTCGGTTATCCGCAGCTGTCTGCCGTTATCGAGTGTGCCGACGCGGCGCATGGCCTGGGCGGCCAGATCGTCAGCGACGGCGGTTGCACAATGCCTGGTGATGTGGCGAAAGCCTTCGGCGGTGGTGCAGACTTTGTCATGCTCGGGGGAATGCTGGCCGGCCATGAAGAGAGCGGCGGTACCCGCGTTGAAGAAAACGGCGAGAAATTCATGCTGTTCTACGGCATGAGCTCCGAATCCGCCATGACCCGCCACGTTGGCGGCGTTGCGCAGTATCGCGCCGCGGAAGGCAAAACCGTGAAGTTGCCTCTGCGTGGACCGGTGGAGAATACGGCTCGCGATATCCTTGGCGGCCTGCGTTCTGCCTGTACCTATGTGGGCGCCTCTCGCCTGAAAGAGTTGACTAAGCGTACGACCTTCATTCGTGTGCAGGAACAAGAGAACCGCGTGTTCAACAGCCTGTAATGCCAGATGCTGGCGCGTTTCGCGCCAGCACTTATCCGCCCATTCCGCTAATGGCGTCGCCCAGATGAAAGATGGGTAAATACATCGCCACCACCAGTATGCCCACAATCGTTCCTGTTATTAACAGCAGGGCTGGCTCCAGCAACGTTGCCAGGTTTTCTGCCTGATAATGTGTTTGTTCACTATGATGACGGGCGAGATTTTCCAGCATCGTATCCAGCGTTCCGGATGCTTCACCGGTACGGATGAGCTGCAGGCATAGCGTGGTAAAACCGCCGCTTCGCTCAAGCGCCTGCCAGATGGGCGCTCCGTGGCTAATGTGTCGATGAACCTGCTGGATCCGCTGGCGCCATAGCGGACAGTTCAGCGTATCCTCGACGCTTTCCAGACCTTGCAGAAAGCTAATACCTGCACTCTGGGTGAGTGAGAGTACGGTAAAGATCTGACTAAGCCGCTGCCCGCGTATCAGTTTTCCCACGACCGGGAGCGCGTGAAGCATTTTTTGTCGCTGCAGCAGCCAGCGAGGGCGGCGGCGGGTTATCAGGTTAAGGACTGCGGGGAGTACAATCAGCAGCATCAGCATTGGCCAGCCATGGCTAAGGCTTTCGCTGGCGTGAATAATCAGACGCGTCAGCAACGGTAGCGGTGTGTTGAAGGTTTGGTAAATCGCCGCAAATTCCGGCAGAACGAAGCACAGCATCGCCACCACCACCGCCACAGCAAGACTCAGAATAACGGCCGGGTAGCGCACCGCTTTCTTCACTTTATCTGCCAACTGCTGCTGTTCCTGCTGCTGACGGGCCAGTTGAAGACAACAAAAATCCAGTTTACCGGTGAGTTCGCCGGTACGGATCATCGCCAGACAGAGCGGTGCAAAGGCCTGAGGCCACTTTTCCAGTGCGGCAGAAAGCGAGAGGCCTTGCGCCAGATCTTGAGCTAATGCGCGCAACAGTGCTTGCCATTGCGCGCTTGGTTGCTGTTGTGCCAGCAGCTCGAGCCCTTCAGCTAAAGAAAGCCCGGCCTGAAGGAGCACGGCCAGTTGGCGAACAACCTGACCACCATAGCGCGGATGCCAGAGCGTGTTTTTGACCGCACAGCGGCGAATAGCCAGTGGAATAATGCGTTCGTGCTGAAGCGTCTGGAATACTTCCAGTCGGCCAGGGTTCCACTGTGTCTCCTGACAAAACTGACCCTGCATATCCACGCCTTGCCAGCGCCAGAGACGGTTAGCGGTCATGAGGGATCCCCAGTACGCGGATGATTTCTTCAAGGTTAGTCAGCCCTTGCTCGACCGCCAGACAGCCGCTTTCAAACAACGTTATCATTCCCGCTTCGCGTGCCAGAGATTCGATTTCCAGCGCGCTCAGGCCGCGGGCAATCGCTTGACGTAGCGGGGCATTCACCGGCAATAGCTCAAATAATGCCTGGCGACCATAGTAGCCATGATAGCAGTGCTGGCAGCCTACGGCCTGCCAGCGTGGGAGAGGCCGGGGCCACAGGCGGCGCGGTATATCCGTCGTCTTTCCGCTTTCACGACGGCAGTGTACGCACAGTTTACGTACCAGCCGTTGAGCGATAACCAGCGACAGCGCAGAAGAGAGCATCCAGCCGGCAACCCCCATTTGCTGTAAGCGGGTGAGGGTTTCACTGGTGGAGTTGGTGTGCAGTGTCGAGAGGACCAGATGCCCGGTTTGCGCCGCTTTAATCGCAATATCTGCGGTCTCAGCATCACGAATTTCCCCGACCATAACAATGTCAGGATCCTGGCGTAGCAGCGCGCGCAGAACGTTTTGAAAAGTCAGCCCGGCACGGGGGTTGATTTGGGTCTGGTTCATTCCGGCTATCGGCATCTCCAGCGGATCTTCCACGCTGCAAATATTGACCGCATCGTGATTTCGGGTCTGCAGCGCGCTATAAAGCGTAACGGTTTTACCGCTACCGGTTGGGCCGGTAACCAGCAGCAGGCCCTGCGGTTGGTCGAGCGCCGAGCGAAGCGCAATAAGCTGGTCTGACGAAAGCCCTAGCGCCCCCAGGTCCAGTGCCTGATCGACCTGATACAGTAAACGCAGCACGATTTTTTCCCCGTAGCGACAAGGAAGCGTGGCAATACGGAAAGAGACCGGGCGACCGGCAAGAGGCAGGGTGAACTGGCCATCCTGCGGCAGGCGATGCTCTGCGATGTCCAGGTTGCCGAGCACTTTCAGTCGCGCGGCAACCGGGGCGGCATGTTCAGGGGGAAGCGGTGAAAGCGCATGGAGCACGCCATCGACACGCAGACGAATGCGCAGATGATTTTCTTCGGGTTCAAAATGAATATCAGATGCCCGCTGGCGTAGCGCTTGCTCAAGGATCTGCTGGACCTGCCCGATAACATCAAACGCCGTATCGCTGTGGGCAGGGAGCGAGGTGTGGGCTGCCGTCTGCTGCCGCTGATGCATCTGCTCCTGGCTCCAGCATTCGATATCGATTCGTTTTTGAGTGGCAAATCGCAGCGCCTCCATCAGTTCAGGTGCCGGAGCATCGACAACAGCGATGGCAATAGTTTGCTCATCGCTGTTCAACAGCAGCGCCTGATGGCGCTGGCAAAGGGAGATTAATCGATCGGTTTTCATCGTCGTGCCTCAGTTTATGCGGAACACATCTTCACAGGCCTGCTGAAGTGCGCCGTTGCTGGCTATGTTGCAGACGCGCTGCCAGCCGGTGATGCCGTTTGCGTTGTCCCAGGAGGGCGTCATGGCGACGCTCAGCCCGTTCAGGCTTTCTTGTCCGTTAAGCGTGACAATACCTTGCGCGACGCTCATGGTGGCGACGTAGCGCGTGGTAGCTGGAGAAGGGATGCCATTGAGGCCGGCATCACAGCTTGCCAACCCTCCATGTTCAAGCGCGCATAGTTCAATGGCCGTGCGGTAGGGGACAAAGGTTTGCAGCATGTCGGTCAGGGCCGCTTTGCGCAGGTAGTTCTGATAAGCCGGAATGCCGATAGCGCTCAGAATGGCGATAATGCCGATGACCACCATCAGCTCGATCAGGGTAAATCCGCGTTGTCTGTCCATATATGCTCCTTGTGGTTAAGGACGCACTGTGACGCGCTTGAGGTGCAGCGGCGAATGGCAAATTATTAGGTGGGAAACGATCTTCCAGATTTTCTGGTGTGCTTGCAGATGTGAGCGTCAGAGATGCTCGCTGTCTCGCAAAAGAACGCCCCGGCCCGTCGTCGCTCCGGGGCGGGCGATTAGCGAAAACGCATGGAGAGGTCCAGGGCGTGTACGTGCTTGGTCAGCGCGCCAACGGAGATGTAATCAACGCCGGTTTCGGCAAATTCGCGGATGGTTTTAAAGGTGACGTTGCCAGACACTTCCAACGCGGCCTTGCCGTTGGTCCGCTTCACCGCTTCGCGCATCAGATCGGTGGTGAAATTATCGAGCATAATGATATCCGCGCCGGCTTTAAGCGCTTCATCCAGTTCATCAAGCGATTCCACTTCCACTTCAACCGGAACGTCCGGGTGCAGCCAGAACGCTTTTTCCACCGCCTGGCGCACTGAGCCTGAGGCAATAATGTGGTTTTCTTTAATCAGGAAGGCGTCGAATAAACCCAGACGGTGGTTGGCACCGCCGCCGCACAGCACGGCATATTTCAGGGCAGTGCGCAGGCCTGGCAGAGTTTTACGCGTGTCGAGCAGTTGCGTTTTGGTTCCTGCCAGCAGCGCCACGTAGCGATGTACTTCGCTGGAGACCCCGGACAGGGTCTGCACGAAATTCAGTGCGGTGCGCTCACCGGTCAGCAGCAGCCGGGAAGGTCCCTCCAGCTCAAACAGCGGCTGGTCCGCTTTGATGAGATCGCCATCTTCAACGTACCAGGTGATGCTGACATCGTCGCCAGCCAGTTGAATGAAGACCTCTTCCACCCAGCGTTTACCGCAAAATACGCCATCTTCGCGCGTAATAATGACCGCATGTGAGCGTGCGTCTTCCGGCAATAATTGGGCGCTAATATCGTTGTTGGCATTGACCTCGCCACCCAGATCTTCTCGCAGGGATTGGGCGACGGCTTCGGTGATATCCAGGTTAATGCGTTCTAGCAGCGCGTCACGGCGGCGGTCGGGATTGTAGCGGCGAGGCGACATGATAAAGCTCCAGATAGATAAGATTCAGAAGTGGGAAACATGCTAACCTGAACAGCGTTTCTACACCATACAGACTTCGTGCTCCAGGGCACTTCTGTATCGGCTATGTCTCTGCTTTTTAGCGATGATTTGTGGGGCCACTGGCCGAACGATTTTGTGTATGATAATCAGCATCCTTTGGGCCGCGGGCAGCCCGGGAGCATGAGTTAGCGAAAGGAGATTCCGCATGCTGTTGAATGGGGGATGGTTGGTGGATGCGCGTCAGGTTCCTTCGCCGCACCATGATTGCCGCCCGGATGATGAAGCCCCTTCCTTACTGGTGGTGCATAATATTAGTTTGCCGCCAGGTGAATTTGGCGGTCCGTGGATCGATGCTTTATTCACCGGAACGCTTGATCCCAACGCTCATCCTTTCTTTGCGGAAATCGCGCACCTGCGCGTTTCAGCGCATTGTCTTATTCGTCGCGATGGTGAAATTGTGCAGTATGTTCCCTTTGATAAGCGAGCATGGCACGCGGGTGTATCCTGCTATCACGGGCGTGAACGCTGTAATGACTTCTCTATTGGCATTGAGCTGGAAGGGACTGACACGCTGGCCTATACCGATGCCCAGTACCAGCAGTTGGTGGCCTTGACGCGGCAGTTGATCGCTTTGTACCCGGCCATCGCAAACCATATGACTGGCCACAGCGATATTGCGCCAGTCCGAAAAACGGATCCCGGTCCGGCTTTTGACTGGGCAAAATTTCGCGGCCTGCTGGCCGCTTCGTCAGAAAAGGAGATGCCATGACGTTGTTCACTACGCTGCTGGTTCTCATCGCTGAGCGGCTGTTTAAGCTGGGTGAGCACTGGCAGCTCGATCACCGCCTGGAAGTATTGTTTCGACGGGTAAAACACTTTTCACTGCCTGTGACCCTGTTGATGACGGCGCTGGCAATGGTGGTGGTCTATCTTATTCAGCGCTTGCTGCACGGAGTGCTGTTTAACGTCCCGCTGTTGGTCTTCTGGATCTTGCTCGGCCTGCTGTGTATTGGCGCGGGTAGGGTGCGGCTGCACTATCATGCGTATCTGAAAGCCGCATCACGCAACGATCGTCATGCTTGTGAGGCGATGGCCAGCGAGCTGACGTTGATTCACGGCGTGCCGCCCGGCTGTGACGATCGCGAGTTTCTGAGCGAATTGCAAAATGCACTGCTGTGGATTAACTACCGCTACTACCTGGCTCCACTGTTCTGGTTTGTGGTTGGCGGGTCATGGGGACCCATTACGCTGATTGGTTACTGCGTGCTGCGCGCCTGGCAGACCTGGCTGGCGCGTTATCAAACGCCGCGCCATCGCTTACAGTCGGGGATTGATGCCATTCTGCACGTGGTGGACTGGCTGCCGGTGCGTCTGGTCGGCGTGGTATATGCGCTGGTAGGGCACGGTGAAAAAGCGTTGCCGGCCTGGTTTGCTTCTTTGGGCGATCGCCACTCGTCGCAGTACCAGGTTCTGACCCGACTGGCTCAGTTTTCGCTGGCGCGCGAACCACATGTTGATAAGGTCGAGACACCTAAAGCGGCGGTCTCCATGGCTAAAAAAACGTCGCTGGTGGTGGTCGTTATCATGGCGCTCCTCACCATTTACGGTACCTTGATTTAAACCCCGCCCGCTGTCGGACAGGGGAAGGGATCAATATGTATCGGCGGGCGGGATGTCGAAGTCAGGCATCCCGTTTTCTTGCTTGTGAACCCGTTTGAGCCGCGTATGGCAATGAGGATCGTACAGCGCGTTGCCTTCAATCCCGCTAGAGTTCCGGGCAGGGTAGACTCGAACCTCTTCTCCTTCCGGTGTTTGCGTAAAACCAGTGTGCCCGGGGCTATACTGACGGTTTTCATCGCAGGCGCGAAATACGGGCTCCGCTGAGTCAGGCCCGCTCTCCGGCCTATCCACAAGAGTCCCATGCTGTCGTTTCCATCGGTCGTACCGCCGAACCCGTTGGCCATTGGCATCGGTGACACCCGCTCATTTCGGAATGGTGAGCGGAATCAGCGATAAATGTGGTGCCGTATCAGAATGACGAAATGGATAAACGACTGCAGAAAGGAAGGTGGGGAACCAGGTAACTTTGCACTGTGCCCGCCATTACAGGGCGGGCACAGAATAGAGAGATGTATTATTGTGCTTTTAGCGTGCTGGCGCTTTTCTGTTTAAACAGATAGCCGATGCCCAGAACCGCAATCCATACCGGGATCAGGTAAACGGAAATCGCCATCCCCGGCGTCATCAGCATAATCACCAGCACCGCCACCATGAACAGCAGGCAGACCCAGTTGCCAACCGGGTAGAACAGCGCCGGAAAACGTGAAACCACGCCCTGTTGCTGTTTTGCGCGACGGAACTTCATATGTGCGAGGCTAATCATCGCCCAGTTAATTACCAGCGCGGAGACCACCAGCGCCATCAGCAGGCCAAATGCCGACTCTGGTGCGAAATAGTTAATCAGGACGCACAACGCGGTGACCACGGCAGAGACCAGAATGGTATTGATCGGCACGCCGCGCTTATCGACGCTCATTAGCGCTTTTGGGGCGTTCCCCTGCTGGGCCAGACCGAACAACATGCGGCTGTTACAGTATACGCAGCTGTTGTACACGGACAGTGCGGCGGTCAGCACCACGACGTTCAGCGCGTTGGCCACAAAGGTATCGCCCAGCTCATGGAAGATCAGGACAAACGGGCTGGTATCTGCGGTGACGCGCGTCCATGGCAGCAGTGAAAGCAGGACGGCCAGAGAGCCCACATAGAAAATCAGGATACGATAGATAACTTGATTGGTGGCTTTCGGGATGCTCTGTTCCGGGTTATCCGCTTCAGCGGCAGTGATCCCGACCAGCTCCAGACCCCCAAACGAGAACATGATAATCGCCATCATCATCACCAGTCCGGTGAAGCCATGCGGCAGGAACCCCCCCTGTTCCCACAGGTTGCGTACGGTTGCCTGTGGGCCGCCGTTGCCGCTGAACAGCAGCCAGCCGCCAAAGAGAATCATCGCCACAACGGCCACCACTTTAATGATGGCGAACCAGAACTCCATTTCACCAAACACTTTCACGTTGCTCAGGTTGATGGCATTGATGGCAATAAAGAACACCGCAGCGGACACCCAGGTTGGGATCTCGGGCCACCAGAACTGAATATATTTCCCGACGGCGGTCAGCTCGGCCATGGCCACCAGAACGTACAGTACCCAGTAGTTCCAACCGGAAGCAAAGCCGGCAAAACCGCCCCAGTATTTATACGCAAAATGACTGAATGAACCGGCCACCGGCTCTTCTACGACCATCTCACCTAGCTGACGCATGATCAGGAAGGCGATAAAACCGGCGATCGCATAGCCCAGAATAATCCCTGGGCCGGCGGACTGAATAACGGATGCACTGCCCAGAAACAGGCCGGTGCCGATAGCGCCGCCCAGAGCAATAAGCTGAATATGGCGGTTTTTCAGGCCGCGCTTGAGCCGATCGCCATGCTGTTGACCTTCCATCATGAAACCTCGTGTGTGGTTATTATGTTTATACGCGTCGTCCTTCAGGCTACTGCTTCGTTGTCTGTCCCTGCCAGATAGCATAGCTATCTAAATTCAAGGGCGTTTGGTCAGCTCTGTCCTGATTGATTCAGCTTACATATTGTTGTGTGGTGTAATTACGAAATTCCGTTTTCGTATTGATTTCTTTACGGAAGGCGAAACATAAAAACAGCAAAAGGCCTTTCGTCTCATCGAGAATAGTGATAAGTGCGAGTGAATGCACCTGCTTTATGAATGGGCGATGACGAAGCGAGCAAAAAGAAACCATTTGTAAATGACAGGCTGGTGAAAGCGATTCTCTTTATGCCATTAAATATTCGCTACTTATGCATAAATAATTAAAGTTTGCTGCAGTGAATCGGTTCAGATAGCCTAATTTTTCGTTTCATAAACGTTAATGCTACCACTTATGGGGTAAACACATCATTTGTGTGAAGTTACAATTCTGAAATGTTATTTCTGTAAGGTTGTTAAAATGTGCGTGGTTTCCTGATTTCAATCAAAACCTGTATGGACAGAAGGTGAATACTTTGTTACTTTAGCGCTACGAACTGCAAATTGGTAAGACCAATTGACTACGGGCTAATGGCAGAGACAGGGAATATGGCCTACAGCAAAATCCGCCAACCAAAACTATCTGATGTGATAGAGCAGCAGCTTGAGTTTTTAATCCTTGAGGGAACCTTACGCCCCGGTGAAAAACTCCCGCCTGAACGCGAACTGGCAAAACAGTTCGACGTTTCCCGCCCCTCGCTGCGTGAGGCGATTCAACGCCTCGAAGCCAAGGGCTTGTTGCTACGTCGCCAGGGCGGTGGAACTTTTGTTCAAAGCAGCCTGTGGCAGAGCTTCAGCGATCCGCTGGTCGAGCTACTGTCCGATCACCCTGAATCCCAATTTGATCTGCTGGAAACCCGCCACGCGCTGGAAGGCATCGCGGCTTATTACGCGGCGCTGCGCAGCAATGATGCTGACCGCGAACGTATTCGCGAGCTGCATCAGGCTATCGAACGGGCTCAGCAGTCCGGCGACCTTGATGCCGAATCTGACGCCGTCGTCCAGTATCAAATTGCCGTCACCGAAGCGGCGCACAATGTCGTGTTGCTCCATCTGCTACGCTGCATGGAGCCGATGCTCGCGCAAAACGTTCGTCAGAACTTTGAATTGTTGTATGCCCGTCGGGAGATGCTTCCGCAGGTCAGCAATCATCGTACTCGTATTTTCGAGGCGATAATCGCCGGAGAGCCGGAGCAGGCGCGTGAAGCGTCGCATCGACATCTGGCGTTCATTGAGGAAATTTTGCTGGATCGTAGCCGTGAGGAGAGTCGTCGAGAACGCTCACTGCGTCGTTTACAGCAACGGAAAGATGAGAACTCCGGTTCTTAAGCGCCATTTTTAGAGCGCGGCAACTAAACGCAGAACCTGTCTTATTGCACTTTTGGTTTCACAGTTGCCCTAAATCATTCGGATTGTATCGCGGCGGCAAGCGTCGGAATCCCCCGGAGCATCGCTAACTATGTGACTGCGGTGAGGACGAGGAGCCAACAATGAGACAAGCCGAAGTATGACGGGCAGAGAGTGTAATGGGACAGGTTCCAGATTAATCAACGATTAGATAGATAAGGAATACCCCCCATGTCAGAACGTTTACCAAATGACGTGGATCCGATCGAAACTCGCGACTGGCTACAGGCGATCGAATCGGTCATCCGTGAAGAAGGTGTTGAGCGTGCTCAGTATCTGATTGACCAACTCCTTTCTGAAGCCCGCAAAGGCGGGGTGAAGGTTGCTGCTGGCACATCTACAGGCAGTTACGTCAACACTATTGCCGTTGAAGACGAACCGGAATATCCGGGGAATCTGGATCTGGAACGTCGAATTCGTTCTGCGATTCGTTGGAACGCCATTATGACCGTTCTGCGCGCATCGAAAAAAGATCTGGAACTGGGTGGCCACATGGCTTCCTTCCAGTCCTCCGCAACGTTCTATGAAGTGTGCTTTAACCACTTCTTCCGCGCGCGCAATGAGCAGGATGGCGGTGACCTGGTTTACTTCCAGGGCCACATTTCTCCGGGCGTATACGCCCGTGCGTTCCTGGAAGGTCGTCTGACCGAAGAGCAGATGAACAACTTCCGTCAGGAAGTTCACGGTAACGGTCTGTCCTCTTATCCGCACCCGAAACTGATGCCGGAATTCTGGCAGTTCCCGACCGTTTCCATGGGTCTGGGCCCAATCGGTGCTATCTATCAGGCGAAATTCCTCAAGTATCTGGAACACCGCGGTCTGAAAGACACCTCTAAACAAACCGTTTACGCCTTCCTGGGCGACGGCGAGATGGACGAGCCGGAATCTAAAGGTGCGATCACCATCGCGACCCGTGAAAAACTGGATAACCTGGTCTTCGTCATCAACTGTAACCTGCAGCGTCTGGACGGCCCGGTCACCGGTAACGGCAAAATCATTAACGAGCTGGAAGGTATCTTCGCCGGTGCTGGCTGGAACGTTATCAAGGTTATCTGGGGCGGTCGTTGGGATGAGCTGCTGCGTAAAGACACCAGCGGCAAGCTGATTCAGCTGATGAACGAAACCGTTGACGGTGACTACCAGACCTTCAAATCCAAAGATGGCGCCTACGTTCGCGAGCACTTCTTCGGTAAATATCCGGAAACCGCAGCGCTGGTCGCTGACTGGACCGACGAACAGATCTGGGCCCTGAACCGCGGCGGTCACGATCCGAAGAAAGTCTTTGCTGCCCTGAAAAAAGCGCAGGAAACCAAAGGTAAAGCGACCGTTATCCTGGCACATACCATTAAAGGGTATGGCATGGGCGATACCGCTGAAGGTAAAAACATCGCTCACCAGGTGAAGAAAATGAACATGGACGGCGTGCGTCATATCCGCGACCGCTTCAATGTTCCGGTCACCGACGAGCAGGTTGAAAACCTGTCTTACCTGACCTTCCCGGAAGGTTCAGAAGAGCACACTTATCTGCACGCTCAGCGTCAGAAACTGCACGGCTATCTGCCGAGCCGTCAGCCGAACTTCGATGAGAAGCTGGAGCTGCCGACCCTGGAAGATTTCGCTCCGTTGCTGGAAGAGCAGAACAAAGAAATTTCTACCACTATCGCGTTCGTTCGTGCTCTGAACGTGATGCTGAAGAACAAGTCCATCAAAGACCGCCTCGTGCCGATCATCGCCGATGAAGCGCGTACCTTTGGTATGGAAGGCCTGTTCCGTCAGATCGGTATCTACAGCCCGAACGGCCAGCAGTACACCCCGCAGGACCGTGAGCAGGTTGCTTACTATAAAGAAGACGAAAAAGGTCAGATCCTGCAGGAAGGGATCAACGAACTGGGTGCCGGCGCATCCTGGCTGGCTGCTGCGACCTCTTACAGCACCAACAACCTGCCGATGATCCCGTTCTATATCTACTACTCCATGTTCGGTTTCCAGCGTATCGGTGACCTGTGCTGGCAGGCTGGCGACCAACAGGCTCGCGGCTTCCTGGTCGGCGGGACTTCCGGTCGTACCACGCTGAACGGCGAAGGTCTGCAGCATGAAGATGGCCATAGCCATATTCAGTCTCTGACTATTCCGAACTGTATCTCTTACGATCCGTCTTACGCGTACGAAGTTGCGGTCATCATGCACGATGGTCTGGAGCGTATGTACGGTGAGAAACAAGAGAACGTTTACTACTACATCACCACGCTGAACGAAAACTACCATATGCCGGCCATGCCAGCAGGTGCCGAGGAAGGTATCCGTAAAGGTATCTACAAACTCGAAACCGTTGAGGGCAGCAAAGGTAAAGTTCAGCTGCTGGGCTCCGGTTCTATCCTGCGTCACGTTCGTGAAGCAGCGCAGATCCTGGCGAAAGACTACGGCGTGGGCTCTGACGTGTACTCCGTCACCTCCTTCACTGAACTGGCCCGTGACGGTCAGGACTGTGAGCGCTGGAACATGCTGCACCCGCTGGAAACTCCGCGCGTTCCGTACATCGCTCAGGTGATGAACGACGCTCCGGCTGTAGCATCAACAGACTATATGAAACTGTTCGCAGAGCAGGTCCGTACTTATGTACCGGCTGACGACTACCGAGTGCTGGGCACTGATGGCTTCGGACGTTCCGACAGCCGTGAGAACCTGCGTCACCACTTCGAAGTTGATGCTTCTTACGTGGTTGTAGCAGCACTGGGCGAACTGGCTAAACGTGGCGAAATCGATAAGAAAGTGGTGGCGGATGCAATCATCAAATTCAACATCGATGCAGAAAAAGTTAACCCGCGTCTGGCGTAAGAGGTAAAAGAATAATGGCTATCGAAATCAATGTACCGGACATCGGGGCTGATGAAGTTGAAATCACCGAGATCCTGGTCAAAGTAGGCGACAAAGTGGAAGCCGAACAGTCGCTGATCACTGTAGAAGGCGATAAAGCCTCTATGGAGGTCCCGTCTCCGCAGGCTGGCATCGTCAAAGAGATCAAAGTCTCTGTCGGCGACAAAACTGAGACCGGCAAACTGATCATGATTTTCGATTCCGCCGACGGTGCAGCTGATGCTGCACCTGCCAAGGCAGAAGAGAAGAAAGAAGCGGCCCCGGCAGCAGCACCTGCTGCAGCGGCGGCAAAAGACGTTCACGTACCGGACATCGGCGGCGACGAAGTTGAAGTCACCGAAATCATGGTCAAAGTGGGTGACACCGTTGCGGCTGAGCAGTCCCTGATCACCGTAGAAGGCGATAAAGCCTCTATGGAAGTCCCGGCGCCGTTCGCGGGCACCGTGAAAGAGATCAAAATCAATACCGGTGACAAAGTGTCTACCGGCTCGCTGATCATGGTCTTCGAAGTGGCGGGCGCAGCCCCTGCTGCGGCTCCGGCAGCCGCTCCGGCTGCCGCCGCGGCACCAGCAGCCGCGGCTGGCGTGAAAGACGTTCACGTCCCGGACATCGGTGGTGACGAAGTCGAAGTCACCGAAGTGATGGTGAAAGTGGGCGACAAAGTTGCCGCTGAACAGTCCCTGATCACCGTTGAAGGTGACAAGGCTTCCATGGAAGTACCGGCGCCGTTCGCGGGTACCGTGAAAGAGATCAAAATCAGCACCGGCGACAAAGTGTCTACCGGCTCTCTGATCATGGTCTTCGAAGTGGAAGGCGCTGCGCCTGCCGCAGCTCCGGCTCCGGCTGCTGCTCCGGCACCTGCCGCTGCCCCGGCTCAGGCTGCTAAACCAGCGGCTGCGGCTGCGCCTGCGGCAAAAGCGGAAGAAAAATCTGAGTTCGCTGAAAACGACGCTTACGTCCACGCTACGCCGCTGATTCGCCGCCTGGCACGCGAATTCGGTGTGAACCTGGCGAAAGTGAAAGGCACCGGTCGTAAAGGTCGTATCCTGCGCGAAGACGTTCAGGCTTACGTGAAAGACGCGGTGAAACGCGCTGAAGCTGCACCTGCCGCTACCACCGGTGGTGGTCTGCCGGGCATGCTTCCGTGGCCGAAAGTGGACTTCAGCAAGTTTGGTGAAGTGGAAGAAGTTGAGCTGGGCCGTATCCAGAAAATCTCTGGTGCTAACCTGAGCCGTAACTGGGTGATGATCCCCCACGTTACACACTTCGATAAAACCGATATCACCGATCTGGAAGCCTTCCGTAAGCAGCAGAACGCTGAAGCTGAGAAACGCAAGCTGGACGTGAAATTCACCCCGGTTGTCTTCATCATGAAAGCCGTTGCTGCTGCGCTTGAGCAGATGCCACGCTTCAACAGCTCGCTGTCCGAAGATGCACAACGTCTGACGCTGAAGAAATACATCAACATCGGTGTGGCGGTTGATACGCCGAATGGTCTGGTTGTTCCGGTCTTTAAAGATGTGAACAAGAAGAGCATTACCGAGCTGTCTCGTGAACTGACGGTTATCTCTAAGAAAGCGCGTGATGGTAAGCTGACTGCTGGCGAAATGCAGGGCGGTTGCTTCACTATCTCCAGCATCGGTGGCCTGGGGACAACCCACTTCGCGCCGATTGTCAACGCGCCGGAAGTGGCCATCCTTGGGGTGTCCAAATCCGCGATGGAACCGGTGTGGAATGGTAAAGAGTTTGTACCGCGTCTGATGATGCCTATCTCTCTGTCCTTCGACCACCGGGTGATCGACGGTGCTGATGGTGCGCGCTTTATCACCATCATCAACAACATGCTGAGCGATATTCGCCGCCTGGTGATGTAAGCGAAAAGCCGGCCTGACGGCCGGCTTTTTTCTGGTAATCTTGTCTTCGTTTCGGGGTTATCAGCAACAAAGGACAAAATCGTTTGCCGTTTGTTGTTTCAAAATTGTTAACAATTTTGTAAAATGCAGGCGGATAGAACGTCCCGGTGGACATGGGCGTAATTTACACAAAATAATTCGAGTTGCGTCAAGGCGGCAAGGGAGTGAATCCCTGGAGCGTACAAGCGGTACGTGATCGGGGTGAGCGAGCGCAGCCAACGCAGAGGCGGCTTGAAGGATGAAGTGTATACCAATAGCGTCAGACCCGCCGGATACAAACTACAGAGGTCATGATGAGTACTGAAATTAAAACTCAGGTCGTGGTACTTGGGGCAGGTCCTGCAGGCTATTCTGCTGCCTTCCGTTGCGCTGATTTAGGTCTGGAGACCGTCATCGTAGAACGTTACAGCACCCTCGGCGGTGTTTGCCTGAACGTCGGTTGTATCCCTTCTAAAGCATTGCTGCACGTTGCTAAAGTTATCGAAGAAGCGAAAGCGCTGGCCGAGCACGGCATCGTTTTCGGCGAACCGAAAACTGATATTGACAAGATCCGCACCTGGAAAGAAAAAGTCATCACTCAGCTGACCGGTGGTCTGGCTGGCATGGCCAAAGGTCGTAAAGTGAAGGTGGTTAACGGTCTGGGTAAATTCACCGGCGCTAACACCCTGGAAGTGGAAGGTGAAAACGGCAAAACCGTGATTAACTTCGACAATGCGATCATCGCGGCGGGTTCCCGTCCGATTCAACTGCCATTCATTCCGCACGAAGATCCGCGCGTATGGGATTCCACCGATGCGCTGGAGCTGAAATCCGTACCGAAGCGTATGCTGGTTATGGGTGGCGGTATCATCGGTCTGGAAATGGGGACCGTTTATCATGCGCTGGGTTCAGAGATCGACGTGGTTGAAATGTTCGACCAGGTTATCCCGGCTGCCGACAAAGACGTGGTTAAAGTCTTCACCAAACGCATCAGCAAGAAATTCAACCTGATGCTGGAAACCAAAGTGACCGCCGTTGAAGCCAAAGAAGACGGGATCTATGTTTCCATGGAGGGCAAAAAAGCCCCGGCTGAAGCACAGCGTTATGACGCGGTGCTGGTGGCTATCGGTCGCGTACCGAACGGTAAAAACCTTGACGCAGGCAAAGCAGGCGTTGAAGTTGATGAACGCGGCTTTATCCGTGTTGATAAGCAGCTGCGCACCAACGTGCCGCACATCTTCGCTATCGGCGATATCGTCGGTCAGCCAATGCTGGCGCACAAAGGTGTTCACGAAGGTCACGTTGCCGCAGAAGTTATCTCCGGTCTGAAACACTACTTCGACCCGAAAGTGATCCCGTCAATCGCCTATACCGAGCCAGAAGTTGCCTGGGTTGGTCTGACCGAGAAAGAAGCGAAAGAGAAAGGCATCAGCTACGAAACTGCCACCTTCCCGTGGGCAGCCTCTGGCCGTGCGATCGCTTCCGATTGCGCAGACGGCATGACCAAACTGATCTTCGACAAAGAAACCCACCGTGTTATCGGCGGCGCGATTGTCGGTACCAATGGCGGCGAGCTGCTGGGTGAAATCGGTCTGGCTATCGAAATGGGTTGTGACGCAGAAGACATCGCGTTGACCATCCACGCCCACCCGACTCTGCACGAGTCTGTTGGCCTGGCGGCAGAAGTCTTCGAAGGTAGCATCACCGATCTGCCGAATGCGAAAGCGAAGAAAAAGTAAGTTTTTCTTTCCGGCAAAATGCTAAAGCGGCTCTGAGAGCCGCTTTTTTTATGCCCGATGTTTAGAACTGTGTCTGCGTTAATAAATCGGCACACCTTATAGATACATTTGCAATAATTACATAATAAACTTATAGGTGGTTAACTATCTGGTGAGGTATGTCATGAAACTCGTTTTAACAACAGTCCTGTTAGCCGCCACCCTGGCTTCCGGAGTCGTTTGTGCAGCAGATCCTTCCATTCCCTGGGCCGACAACAGCGGCGGCACGGAAAATACCCATATCGCCGCCATGGGGCAGAACCTGAATGTACAGCATCAGGCGATCAGCAAAACCACGGAAGGCGTTTGGGCGGCGAACTCGGGCAGTATTCGCGATGATGAGGAGGCCTTGAGCAGCAGTAAGCCGGCCTTCAGCGGCTATCCGCAGCTGATGCCGCATCAGGGCTAAATATCGTCAGATGAGGAGCCTGCCCGGCGGCATGCAGATGCGCCGGGCAGGGTGTGAGTGCTCGATAGCCTGCTATTTTTCGTCTGGTGTAAAGAGGGTAATCGCTGAACTGACGTCTGCCTATAGGTTGGCACATACACCACGTCAGGAGCGGTAGATTCAATCTGGATGTTTTCCGTGGTGGGTGCGGGCTCAACAACGGCGGGTTGGCAGAAACGGGCAGCGTTTTGCAGCGCGGTTTTTAACGTACAGGGCGCCACAGGCGGCTAATCGCCCGGCACTGTATACCCGTGCAATCACGTGGGGTTTCAAAGGTCGTATCATGTTCGCTCCCGGCGCTATAGTATGGCCCGTTGCCACTGCGTATCGCCGAAAATAGTGCTCGCGACGGCGTATAAGCAGGTCTGTTTTTGATTTTTTATGATGGTTGGAATGTTGCTCAGTTATCTGTAACAGAATTAAATTTATATCCCGATAAATGTACGTAAAGCCTGTAAAATCCCGCCCTTAACGATTCAGCTAAATTTTAATGTTGCTTTTTTGTAAACAGATTAACACCCCGCCAAAATCCTGCTATGCTGCCGACGCGGTATCGGGCATTTACCCTACAAACTGCTGTCTCACAGGAGCGTGAAGAGAATCGCCTGCCGCATTTTACAATGAGAGCGAGGAGAACCGTCGTGCTAGAAGAATACCGTAAGCACGTAGCTGAGCGTGCAGCCGTTGGGATTGTTGCCAAACCCTTAGATGCAACCCAAATGGCCGCGCTGGTAGAACTGCTGAAGAGCCCGCCTGCGGGTGAAGAAGAATTCCTGTTAGACCTGTTAATCAACCGTGTACCGCCGGGTGTCGACGAAGCCGCCTATGTTAAAGCCGGATTCCTTGCCGCTGTCGCCAAAGGCGAAGCGACCTCCCCACTGGTTACTCCTGAAAAAGCCGTTGAACTGCTGGGCACCATGCAGGGCGGTTACAACATTCACCCGCTGATTAATGCACTGGACGAGGCTAAACTGGCGCCGATTGCTGCAAAAGCGCTATCCCATACGCTGCTGATGTTCGATAACTTCTATGATGTAGAAGAGAAGGCGAAAGCAGGTAATGAATACGCGAAGCAGGTGATGCACTCCTGGGCTGAAGCCGAGTGGTTCCTGAGCCGTCCGCCGCTGGCGGAAAAGATCACCGTTACCGTTTTCAAAGTGACCGGCGAAACCAATACCGATGACCTCTCTCCGGCGCCGGATGCCTGGTCCCGCCCGGATATCCCGCTGCATGCGCTGGCGATGCTGAAAAACGCCCGTGAAGGTATCGAGCCGGATCAGCCGGGTGCCGTTGGCCCGATTAAGCAAATTGAGGCACTGCAGAAAAAAGGTTTCCCGCTGGCCTACGTCGGTGACGTAGTGGGTACAGGCTCTTCGCGTAAATCCGCGACCAACTCGGTGTTGTGGTTTATGGGCGACGACATCCCGAACGTGCCGAACAAGCGCGGCGGTGGTCTGGTTCTGGGCGGTAAAATTGCGCCGATTTTCTTCAATACTATGGAAGATGCTGGCGCGCTGCCGATTGAAGTGGATGTCAGCAACCTGAACATGGGCGACGTTATCGATGTTTACCCGTTCAAAGGTGAAGTGCGTCATCACGAAACCAATGAACTGCTGGCGACCTTCGAGTTAAAAACCGACGTGCTGATTGATGAAGT